>NZ_JAFAVV010000355.1 GCF_019242285.1 Bradyrhizobium sp. | reverse complement strand
TCGCCGACGCTGGCTGCCGGCAGCCAGATCGCAAAGCATGTCCGGCCGGGCACCGAGTGCGTGCTGTACGGGAGGATCACCGACGTCCGCGGCAAGCCGCTTGCCGGCGCCACCGTCTCGGTCTGGCAGACCGGCGCGGACGGCCTCTACGACATCCAGGAAAACCCGGCCTCCACCGACTACCGGGGCGTGTTCGCCACCGATGCCGACGGGCTTTACATCGTGCGCACCGTCAGGCCGCGCGGCTACTCGATTCCGATGGACGGGCCGGTCGGCGCGATGGTGAAGGCGCAGGGCCGCCACGGCATGCGGCCGGCCCACATTCATTTCCTGGTCGGCGCCCCCGGCTATCGCGAACTCGTCACCGCACTTTATCTGCGCGACGATCCGCATCTCGCCGATGACGTCGTGTTCGGCTCCTCGGATGATCTCGCCGTGGACATTGTCCCTGATGATCCGGAGTGCCCCATCAAGGGGGTTCCGAGCATCCGGTTCGACTTGCGGCTGTCGCGCGAGGGCGAGGCCGACAAGACCAGCGGCCGGGTCGGCTCCGACCCATCGGCCATTCTCAAGGAGATGGCCTCCGCGAGTTAAGGGCGCACACGGGCGACACTCAACATCAAGAAGGGTGCCTAGAGGGGGAAGCATGAATCGCAGGTTATTGCTCGGCTGGGCGGCGGCCATCACCTTGCTCGGCCTGATGCCGGCGGCGCGGGCGGAAGAGCCGCCGATCAGGATCGGCATGTCGATGCCGCAAACCGGCGGGCTGGCCGGTGGCGGCAAGGCCTCGCTGCTCGGCATCGAGATCTGGCGCGACGACATCAACGCCCGCGGCGGCCTGCTTGGCCGCAAGGTCGAGCTGGTGGTCTATGACGACAAGTCGAGCGCCTCGGAGACGCCGGCGATCTATGCCAAGCTGCTCGACATCGACAAGGTCGACCTGCTGTTCGCGCCCTATGCGACGGTACCGACGGCGCCGATCATGCCGCTGGTCAAGCAGCGCGGCCTGCTCCTGATGGGGAACTTCTCGTTCCAGGTGAACAGCAAGGTTCACCACGACATGTGGTTCAACAATGCGCCCTGGGGCCCCGCCGACAGCTGGGCCACCGGCTTCCTGACACTCGGCCAGAAGGCCGGCGGCAAGACCATGGCGCTGCTCTCGGCTGACCAGGAATTCGCGCAAAACCTCGCGACCACCGCCCGCGACGTCGCCAAGAAGCTCGATCTGAATGTCGTGTTCGACCAGGCCTATCCGCCGAGCTTGGCCGAGTTCTCCAGCATCGTTCGCGCCATGAACGCGACCAAGCCCGATATCGTCTTCGTCGCATCCTATCCGCCGGATTCGGCGGCGATCCTGCGCGCCGTCAACGAGATCGGGGTCGGCGACAACGTCAGGATCTTCGGCGGGGCCATGGTCGGCCTGCAATTCGCCGCGGTCATGGAAAATCTCGGCTCGCTGATGAATGGCGTCGTCAATTTCAACACCTGGCTTCCCGAGCCCAGCATGTATTTCGACGGGACCAAGGAGTTCTTCGAGACCTATTCGAAGCGCGCCGTCGAGGCCAAGGTCGATCCGCTCGGCTATTATCTCGCGCCCTATGGCTACGCCATGGGCCAGATGGTCGAAGCGGCCGCCAATGCGACCAAGTCGCTCGATCAGAAGGGGCTCGCCAAATATCTGCACGAGAACACGATGCAGACCATCGTGGGGCCGATCACCTTTGCGGAAAACGGCGAATGGAAGGAGTCCTCGACGCTCGAGGCTCAGTTCCGCGGCGTCAAGGACAAGAACGTCGACCAGTTCCGCTCGCCCGGCAAGCAGGTGATCCTGTTTCCCGACCGATTGAAGACGGGCGACCTCATCACTCCCTTCGAGAAGGCCCGCGAATAAACTCGGCAGGTTTTCAGGACGTGCCAATGGCGGCGGGTTGAGGAGGATGGTTCAGGTGTTTTCGATCGACCTGCTCCGCGATGCCGTGGTGCTTGGCGTGCTGCTCGGCTGCTTCTACGCAGCCGTCAGCATCGGGCTTTCAATCTCGTTCGGCCTGCTCGACGTGCCCCAGGTCGCGCATCCCGCGTTCCTGGTACTCGCCTCCTATGGCGTCTATCTCCTCAACGACCGCTACGATATCGATCCGCTGCTCGCCGGGCTGATGCTCGCACCGTTGTTCTTCGCGCTCGGCATCATCACCTATCGAATCTATTACGAGACCTTCGAGCGGCGCGGCAGCGACGCCGCCGTGCGCGGCATCGCCTTCTTCTTCGGCGTCGCCTTCATCATCGAGGTGCTGATCATCGTGCAGTTCGGCGTCGACCAGCGCTCGGTGACCGCGCCCTATATCGGCAAGGCCTGGCGGTTCGGTGATCTGCGCATCCCGATCCGGCAGCTCGTCGCATTTGCGGTCGCGATGGGGCTGACCGTGCTGCTCGCCGCCTATCTGTCGAAGACTTTCATGGGCCGGGCGATCCGTGCCGTTGCCCAGGACGAGGAAGGCTTGCGGCTGATGGGGGCCGACCCGATCCGGGTCAAGCAGGTCGCCTTCGGCATCGCGACCGCGGTGGTCGCGGTCGCCGGTGCGCTGTTGATCGTGGTGGCGCCCGTCGAGCCCACGCTCGACCGCGTCTATATCGGACGAACCTTCTGCGTCGTCGTGATGGCTGGGCTCGGCAGCATCTCCGGCACGCTGATCGCTGCCATCATTCTCGGTGTCGCCGAATCGATCGTCCTGACCCTGTTCGGAGCCTCCTGGGCGCCGGCCATTTCGTTTGCGCTGCTGCTCGGCGTCCTCGCCGTGCGGCCGCAAGGCCTGCTCGGCAGGTGATCCGTGCAGCGTCGCTCCATTGCATTCTGGCTGGGGGCGGTGGTCTTTCTCGCCGCCATGCTCGCAATGACGCAGCTCGTGCGCAACGAGTACCCGTTCTTTGCGGGCTATGTGATCCTGCAATTCGTGGTGCTGGCGGTCGCCTGGACCATCCTTGGCGGCTATGCCGGCTACGTCAATTTCGGCACCAACGCCTTCTTCGGCGTCGGCGTCTACACCGCCGTGCTGCTGGTCAAGGCATTCGGGGCGCCGCTTCCAGTGCAGATCGCGACCGCTGCCGTGGTCGGCAGCCTGCTCGGGC
This sequence comes from Bradyrhizobium sp., assembly GCF_019242285.1. Lineage (GTDB taxonomy): Bacteria > Pseudomonadota > Alphaproteobacteria > Rhizobiales > Xanthobacteraceae > Bradyrhizobium. The sequence goes on along the minus strand of NZ_JAFAVV010000355.1, from coordinate 19,253 downwards.
TCGGCGTCGGCCTCCTGACATTGCGGATGCGCGGCATCTTCTTCTCCATCGCCACCATCGCGCTCGCGATCATCATCGAGACATCGATCACCAACTTTCGATTCGTCGGCGGCGCGGCCGGCATCCAGTTGCAGCGGCCACCGGTGACCGCGCCGTTCGACAGCTATGTCAAGATGCTGTTCTTCGTGCAGGCGCTGCTCGTGGTCATCGCGGTCGCGATCACGCGCGGCATCCAGAACTCCCGGATCGGGCGCGGCCTGCATGCGCTCAGGGATGACGAGCTTGCGGCGGAATGCACGGGCGTGCCGACCCTGCGGCTCAAGCTCCTCGCCTGCGTCATCTCGGGCGCGCTGATGGCGGCGGCGGGAGCGCCAGCCGCCATGTATCTGCAATACGCCAATCCGGATTCGGCCTTCAACCTGAACTATTCGGTCTCGGTGCTGGCGATGGCGCTGATCGGAGGGACCGCGCACTGGATCGGCCCGGTGCTCGGTGCGATCCTGCTCGGGGCGACCCAGCAGCTCCTCGCCGTGACGATCTCGTCTGAGGTGAACGTGCTGGTGCTCGGCGTCATGCTGGTGCTGTTCGTGGTGGCCGCGCCGAAGGGAGTGATCGGGCTGGTGCAAAGGCAGCCGAAGCGTCGGGGAGGCTCGAAATGACGGTCCCCGCAGCGCCGGACGCTCCCTTGCTGCGCATCGACGCGCTGACCAAGAGCTTTGGCGGATTCGTCGCGCTCAACGACGTCAGCGTGCAGGTTCGAAAAGGCGAGCGCTTCGGCCTGATCGGGCCGAACGGCTCGGGCAAGACGACACTGGTGCACTGCATTTCCGGCGCGCTGCGTCCGAACAAGGGCGCGGTGATTTTTGGCGGCGAGGACGTCACGCCATTGCCGCCGAACCAGCGCTCGCGGCGCGGCATCGCCCGCAGCTTCCAGATCCCGCGGCCGTTCCGAAGCATGACCGTGCTTGAGAACCTGATGGTGGCGCTCGATTTCGCTGCCGGCCGCGAGACGCTCGAATCCACCGCGCACCGCCGCGAGGCTGCGATGTCGATCCTGGCGCGGATCGGGCTCGCAGCGAAGGCGGAGTCGCCGACGGCGACGCTGACGCAGGTCGAACTGCGCAAGATGGAGCTCGCGCGCGCGATGGCGACGGGGCCCAAGCTCCTGATCTCGGACGAGGCGATGGCAGGACTGTCGACCTCAGAGGTCGACGAGGTGCTGGATCTCCTGATGAGCCTCGGCGGCGACGACATCGCCATCATCATGATCGAGCACATCATGCAGGCCGTGATGCGATTCTCCCAGCGCGTGATGTGCCTCGATGCGGGACGGATCATCGCGATCGGGCCGCCAGCCGAGGTGATGGCGAATGCGCGGGTGCAGGAGGCCTATCTTGGCACTTAGCCTCGCGATCGACGGCCTCGATGCCGGCTATGGCGCGGTCAAGGCGCTGCGCGGCGTGGCGTTGCAGGTGGAGGCCGGCGAGACCGTCGCGCTGCTCGGCACCAATGGCAATGGCAAGAGCACACTGATGAAGTGCGTCATGGGCATGGTCCGTCCGGAACGCGGCACCGTCTCGCTGACGGTGGACGGCAAGGCGCATGATCTGACCTGGCTGTCGCCGGAGGCAATCGTCGATCTCGGCGTGGCGCTGGTGCCGGAGGGCAGGCGGCTGTTTCCGAAGCTGACGGTTGCGGAAAACCTGATGCTCGGCGCCTTCCGCAAGGCGGCGCGCAAGGCCATCCAGCATAATCTTGCGATGGCATTCGAGACCTTTCCGGTCTTGAAGGAGCGGCGACGCCAGCTCGCCGGCACGCTGTCCGGCGGGCAGCAGCAGATGCTGGCGATCGCACGGGCGCTGATGTCGTCGCCGCGTCTTCTGCTGATCGACGAGCCCTCGGTCGGCCTGTCGCCGCTCCTGGTATCGCAGACCATCGGCAAGATCGGCGAGCTCAAGCAGAGCTTCGGCCTGACCGTGCTGATGGCCGAGCAGAACTTCAACCAGGCGATTCGCATCGCCGACCGCGGCTACATCATTGTGCACGGCGAGATCGCGGTCGCGGCCTCGTCCGTCGACGAGCTGAAAGCCAACGACATCGTCAAGCGGCTGTATCTCGGCGGCGCTCCGTGAGCCTCGTCCGGCTCATGGCCCAGCGTGGGCTGTCCTCGAACGGGCCGCGCTGCTGCAGGGTGCAGCGCCTGTCCGATATCACGAGGTCGCCGGCCTGCCAGGCATGCTCCCAGCAGAATTCCGGATGCTCGACATATTGCCAGAGCTCGTCGAGCAGGGCCTCGGATTCAGCAGGCTTCAGGCCGAGCAGATAGGCGTTGCGCCGCCGTCCGAGACGAAGCATCTGCCGCCCGGTGTCGGGATGATGGCAGACCAGCGGACGAGCCGCTCCATGCGGGGGTCGCCAATCACCGCTCGGCTTGGATCGATGACGGTCGATCCCATCGCACTCGAAGATAGCCGAGCCATGGCCGATCTCGAGATTGGCGATGCGGCGCCTCAGCGCCGGCGGCAGCGAATCGTGCAGTGCATGAAGGCTGCAGAACGAGGCGCTGCGCCCATGTGGCGGCATCTCGCGGGCGTGGAGCAGGCTCACGATGGGCGGTGTCTCGAGGCAGGAGAACGCCCCGCTCACCCTCACCGTCGACATGGGGGCGATTTTCGACAGCCCCTTGACCAGGCGACGGCTGAAGGCGATCAGGTCGTGGCCCACGAGCGACTGTCCGCGGACCAGCAGGACCTGATGCTGCAGCAGGGCGCGCATGAACGCGGCGTATTGCCAGTCGCCGAACGATTTGATGTCGACGTTCCGCACCTCAGCGCCGAGTGCGGCTCCCATTGGCATCACCTCGATCAGGCTGCTGTCCGTTTTGCGTGCAGCGTTGCTCACAGGATGCACAATCGTCTCCCCGAACGATCCCAGTTCAGGTATTCGACCACGGAAATTTGTCGGGCTTGTTTCTGATCGGCGACATTTCGCGGGAAGATGACAGCACGATTGGCAAATTGTTGGCGGATCGGACGCTCTCTGTCAAAAATAGGACGCGCGCGATCCGTCAGGATGATATCGAGACTCCCATCCTTGCATTCGAAGGCGTCGTTGATTGGTGGCTCGGGCGCGTCGTCGTCAGGTCGACGGAAGGCTCAGGCCGCTCGCCTCGAAGTTGAAGCGGTCGCGCAGATTCTTGCGCTGTTCCAGGATGTCCTTGAGGAAGGCGCGATCGGTCTCGTTCGCCATCATCGGCTCGATCAGGTCGAGCTGGTTCATCGCCACGAGCTGCAGGATCTCGGTGCGCGGCCTGCCGGTGGCATCGCGCGGCAGGGCGTGCACCACCTGGATGTGCTCCGGCGGTTTCGGGCCCTTGGCAACGGCGAGCTCATGGCGCAATTGCGTTTCGAGTGAGGGCTTGTCGGCCTCGACAAAGGCGTAGAGGCCGACGCCGGTGCGGCGATCGGCAAAGGCCACGATGGCGGTGTCGCGTACGTCGATATTCCTGCGGATCAATTCGGCCAGCACGGGCGCGTCATTGACGAGTCGCCTGCCGCCGCCTTCGCGGTCGGTGAAATTGAACACGCCGCGCGTGATGGCGCGATAGACCTTCTTGCCGGTCATGAGCCAGACGCGCGCGACCAGCGACTTGCGCGCCAGGATGCGGCGTTCCTTCGGCGTCAGCGATTCCGGCGCATAGCTGCGCTTGTGCTTCAACAGATGCCGCAGGTCCTCGTAAGCGGCGATGCGGAACAGGCGGCTGCGCCGCGTAAAGCAGGCGGCAAGCTGGAAGTCGGTGAGATAGCAGCGGCCGTCGGTGCCGCGCAGCCAGTTCTGCTCCTTGGCGAGGTCGTTGTGACAGATGCCCGCGCGATGCAGCCGCCGCAGCGCCGCCTTGGCCGAGCGGAAATAGGCGACGTCGCCGTGAGGTTTTGCCAGATGCAGCGCGACGCCGTCGATGAAGCCGCGCACCAGGGCGCTGCGGCCGGCCCAGAGCAGCTCGGGCCCGACATTGAGTCCCTTGGCCAAGGTCAGCGCCTTGCGCTCGCGCGCGAACAGGTGCCGTGCGGGAAGGTAGGACCACCATGGCACCCGATCGAGCCGCCGCAGCACCGCATCGACCTCGCCGCGCTCGCTGCGGAAGCGGCCGCGCTCCACGGTCGAGAACACGTCGCGCTTGAGCAGCACGCCTTCGATCCAGCGCGCCGACAGGGTCTCGGCGTCGTCCTCCAGGCTCATGAGATGCTCACGCCGCTGCCGGGAAGGCGAGATGTGCGGCGATCCAGCGATCGAGATCGGCGAGCGCCCGCGCGCTCATCGCCTGCTTTTTCGCCACCGTCTTCTCGTTGCCGCGCAATCGCGTGCCGTCCGGCTTCTTCGTCGGCGCCTGGTCCAGCGGCGGAAATAATCCGAAATTGATGTTCATGGGCTGGAAGGAGCGGTCGTCCGTTTCGGTCGTCTCGAGGTGGCCGCCGGTGATATGGCCTAGCAGGGCGCCGAGCGCCGTGGTCGCCGGTGGCGGCGGCAGCGCCCGGCCGCGGGCCTCGGCGGAGACGTAGAGCCCGGCGATCAGTCCCATACCGGCGGATTCGACATACCCTTCGCAGCCGGTCATCTGTCCGGCGAATCGCAGCCACGGCGCCGCACGCAGTCGGAGTTGGCCGTCGAGGAGCTTTGGCGAATTGAGGAAGGTGTTCCGGTGCAATCCGCCGAGCCGCGCAAACTCGGCCTGCTCGAGTCCGGGAATGGTCCGGAAGATGCGCTGTTGCGGGCCGTATTTCAGCTTGGTCTGGAATCCGACCATGTTGTAGAGCGTGCCGAGCCTGTTGTCCTGGCGGAGCTGGACGATGGCGTAGGGCTTCAACGTCGGATTGTGCGGATTGGTGAGGCCGACGGGCTTCATCGGCCCATGCCGCAGCGTCTCATGCCCGCGCTCGGCCATCACCTCGATCGGCAGGCAACCGTCGAAATAGGGCGTGCTCTTTTCCCATTCCCGGAAGTCGGTCTTCTCGCCCGCGAGCAGCGCCGCGACGAAGGCGTCGTATTGCTCCCTAGTCATCGGGCAATTGATGTAGTCGGCGCCGGTGCCGCCGGGGCCGGCCTTGTCGTAGCGCGACTGGAACCAGGCGATCGACATGTCGATCGTGTCCTTGTGCACGATGGGTGCGATCGCATCGAAGAAGGCGAGCGCGCTCTCCCCGGTCAGGGCGCGGATCGCATCGGCCAGCGGCGCCGAGGTGAGCGGGCCGGTCGCGACGATGACGTTACCCCAGTCGGACGGCGGCAGGCCCGCGACCTCGCCGCGACTGATGTCGATGGCCGGGTGTTCGGCGAGGGTCCGGGTAACCTCGGTCGAGAATCCCTCCCGGTCCACTGCCAGGGCGCCTCCGGCGGGCACCTGGTTGGCGTCCGCCGCGCGCATGATCAGCGAACCCAGGCGGCGCATTTCGGCATGCAGCAGCCCGACCGCATTGTTGGCGGCATCGTCCGAACGGAAGGAATTGGAACAGACGAGCTCTGCCAGGGCGTCGGTGCGGTGCGCCTCGGTCATCCGGAGCGGACGCATCTCGTGCAGCACGACGGGAATGCCAGCCTGGGCGACCTGCCAAGCGGCTTCGGAGCCGGCGAGCCCGGCGCCGACGACGTGAACGGTTTTCGAAGCGGTGACGGTCCCAGTCATAGCCGCAGCGTTAGCGCGTTTTCAGCGAAAGCGCATCGGCATCGGGGCCGGCACCAGAGCAAAAACACGGTCAGTGTTGCTGGCAGTGACCGATTGAGCAGGGCGAGTTCTAGAAACGATAGCGCCCGCGTGACAGCGGGCGCTATCCGTTCAACGAAGTCGGCCGAATGAAATCAGCCGTTGTAGGTTCCGGCGGCCACGCGCGGAATGTCGGAACGATCGAGGCCGATATCGGCCAGTTCACGGTCGCTGAGCTGCGAGAGCTCGTTGACATTGCGCTGATAGTCCCGGAACGCCTTGATCATGCGGATCAGCGAGAGCAGCATTTTAGTCTCCTTGCAGTCAGATTCAGCTCTTCACCCGAGCTGGATCATTGAAATGAATATAGAACAGTAGTCGCGCTGCCAGTAGGGATTATGTTGCGGTGCAGCTAAGCAGGAAATGCATGCCTTTGAACGACCGGTTAAACTTTGGTTTCGGGCATCCGTCGCCATGGACGCGCGCAGATACATTGCAAATGATCGCAAGATCACAGTATTACCGCGCTGCACGATAAAAGAACCATCCAGCGAAATGGATTGAGGATCAAACAATTGCGACCATTTCCATACCGCACGACTATGCGCCATTGCATGAGTGATTCGGTCGATGTTTATGAATATAAATTCACTATTTTGTTTCATGCGACAGAATGACGCAGATTCGCATGAGAGCTCTGCGGCGGGCGCCCATCACATTTTTCTCGCAGGGAATTCATTCTGCACCCGCATGTCCGTCAGCAAAAAGATCGTTCCGCGGATCCGGCAATGGAGTCGGCTCTGTGCAACAAGAATGGAAAGCAACAATGCGCAACAAACTATTGGGAGCAGCCGTCCTTGCGGCTGTCGTCACCGCCATCGTTCCCGCCCAGGCCGCAAAGATGATGGGCTGCAGCGGTCCGAACCTGACCAAGGCCGAGGATGGGGTCGATGCGATGGCCGACGGCCCGAACAAGTTCACCGCGCAGAAGGAGATCGCGATGGCTCAGGACGCGATGCTGAGCGGCAAGATGGGTGCCTGCGGCATGCATCTGACGAAGGCCATGCACTCCGAAATGGGCAAGTGATCCGCGCCTGTCGATGATCGGCGGGGGCCGGTTGCGGAGGCGGTCGGCCCCTTGCAAAGACTAGGGCGCGTGAGCGAGCTGGGTGGCAAAATAGGCGACCGTGCGCGCGTAGACCTCGCTCTTGTTCCATTGCTGCAGCACCGGGAAATTCGGGCTGCCGGGCTGCCAGTCCTTGCCGCGCTGCCAGCCGTAGTTTTTCAGGTAGTTCGCGGTCGACGCCAGCACATCGGGCACATTGTGCAGGAGGTCGCGCCGGCCATTGCCGTCGAAATCGACGGCGTATTTCATCCAGGATGACGGCATGAACTGGGTCTGGCCGATCTCGCCGGCCCAGGCCCCGCGCATGTCGGCAGGTGTGAGGTCGCCCCGGTCGACGATCCGCAACGCGTCCATCAACTCGCCGCGAAACTCGTCGGCGCGGCGGCAGTCATAGGCGAGGGTCGCGAGCGAGCGCAGGGTGGCGAACTTTCCGGAATTGACGCCGAAATCGGTCTCCAGCCCCCAGATCGCGACCAGAACCTCGCCTGGAACGCCATAGCTCTCCTCGATGCGGGACAGCACCGAACCATACTGCTTCATCATGTTGGAGCCGCGGGTCAGCCGCGGCGGCACCATCCGGCTGGAGAACTCCTCGAAGGTCTGGCTGAACACCTTCTGCGAATGATCCCGCGACAACACGCTCTGATCGAGCGTCACGCCGTTCAGGCCGGCGAGGGCATTTGGCGAGATTCCCTTGCCGGCGGCCTCCTTCTTGAAGTCGGCGAGCCAGGAGTCGAAGCTCCCATTGCCGCAAGGCGCCGCCGCTGCGGCGGCCAGTGGCGACGCCAGGGCCGCGCCGACGGCCAAAGCTGCAAGGACAAGACGAAAGGACATCAGGGGCACCAACTGAGGAATGATCGATTCGAGGATGACCCGGCCGACGGGGGTGTCGTGGCCAACCTCGGCCAAAGCAAGGCTATCCCGCCACGGTCAGGTGTTCGTGACGAATTAGACCTCGATCATTTGACAGGCAATAGGCGGTAAAGTTCCTTTGAACGCCTTTCAACGATCGGGACGGCAGATTGGCGAGCAATGTCCGCGCTCTGCCGTCCGAACTTCATTCACTTATGCATCATCACGCCGCCGCCATGGGAACAGGTTGGCCGGAAAATCCGCTGCGGGCTTCCGCTCACGCGGTGGACGGGGCGGAATCGGGCGCGCGTTCGGATCGATGGTGACCGCCGCACGGTAGAGGTGCCAGGAAGCATGGCCGAGCAGCGGGATGACCACGGCGAGGCCGAGGAACAGCGGGATCGATCCGGCGACCAGCAGCGCCGCCACGATCAAGCCCCACGCTGCAATCGTGACCGGGTTCCTGGCGGCGACGCGGATCGAGGTCACCATGGCCTCGCCGGCGCCCGCGTGCCGATCGAGCATCATCGGAAACGACACGATGCTGATGCAAAGCGCCACCAGCGCAAACAGGAAACCGACGCCGCAGCCGACCACGATCAGCCACCAGCCCTGCGGCGTCGTGAGCACGCGCTGGACGAAGTCGGAGACGCCCGAGGCGCCCTCATAGCCGAACACCGCGACATAGATCGCTTGCGCGGTCGCCACCCAGGTCACGAACAGCGCGAGCAGCAGCGTGCCGAGCCCCAGCATCGCGCCGAAGGACGGCGATCGCACCACGTCGAGCGCGTCCCAGGCGGAAGGCTCCTCGCCGCGCTCGCGGCGGCTGCTCAACTCGTAGAGCGGCAGCGCCGCGAACGGACCGAGCAGCGCGAACCCCGCGGCCAGCGGGAACAGCATCGGCACCACCGCATAGCCGAACGTCGTGCGCGCCAGCACGAGGCCGAGCACGGGATAGATCACGCACAGGATGATGGCGTGGCTCGGCACCGCCTTGAAGTCCTCCCAGCCGCGCCGCAGCGCCTGTTGCAGGTCGGACATGCCGATGGTCCGGATGGCGGGGCCAGCCGCACTGTCCTGTGCGGACGGGGCGCGCGGCGTGACATTGCCTTGGTATGGTGTGGCCATGGTCGTCAGCTCCCTTCGCGCGGCCGCCTTCCGCGCCGGGCGAGGGCGCCGACGGCCGCTTGCCGAAACGATCGCGATCGAAGCCAGACGCGAGAAGCTCATGGTCCGTGTCGCGAAGCGAACGCACACCATACTCCGAAACCTCGAAAGCGTGACTCACGGCTCAGTGAAAAATTTTCCCGCAGCGCAAACCACGGCACCCGCCATTCCGCCGTCGTTTCGCCGCGGCGCGGCTCGAATCGACATCCAGTTCGCATTTGGCAAGTACCGCACGGACGGCTAGATTCGCTGGATATCCGGGGGACGGATGCCGCGCGGCAAAAACCGGCCGCTTCGGCCTTTCACGCCAAATTGCCAGTCCAATTGGGAGCAAGGGATGAGTGTTTTCGGAAAGATCATGGGCGCGATTTTCGGCCATTCGGCAGCGGCGGGAGCTGGGCCGGCAACAGGCGGGACAACGACGACCAGCAGCGCGCCGGCAGGCGCACCTTCGTCTGCCGCGCCTACGGGAACTGCGCCTTCGGCCGCACCCGCCCAGAGCGTGGACGTCGCCGTGATCGTCGACAAGGCGGCTGCGGCCAAGCACGAGAAGCTGGAGTGGCGGACCTCGATCGTCGACCTGATGAAGGCGCTCGACATCGATTCGAGCCTCGCCGCCCGCAAGGAGCTCGCCAAGGAGCTCGGCTATCACGGCGACACCAACGACTCGGCCAGCATGAACGTCTGGCTGCACAAGGAGGTCATGGCAAAGCTCGCCGCCAATGGCGGCAAGCTGCCTCCGGAGATCAAGCACTGAACGCTGCGGCGATCTCGGCCGCAGGGAAGCCCGCTTCTGGCGGGCTTTTCCGCTGACGGGCGTCGTACGCGAGCCTAGTGCGCGGAGCGCTCGGCCTGACGCCAGGCCGCGGCGCGCAGCTCGGCGCGGTTCAGCCCGATGTCGGACAGCATGTGGTCGTCGAGATCTTCCATGCTGAGAAGCTGGGATCGATAGCGCAGGTATTGCTTGATCGAGCCGTAAAGAGCCGCAATGAACATCGCCGTTCCCCGGGGAATTTGTGATCTGTTGAAAGCCCGGGGCCAGTGGATGCGCCTTCCAGTATCGAAGCCGTTAAGAAAGGCCTCCGCAAGATTGCGGATCGGCGGGGAATAGCCTCATCTTGCGGCCCCTATGGCGTCAGATCCGCGTATTCCGGATGCTTGGCGAGATAGTCCGCCACGAACGAGCAGCCGGCGATGACCCTGCGTCCATCGGCCCTGATCAGCTCGAGCACTCCCTTGACCAGCTCGGAGGCGATGCCGCGGCCGCGTAACGCGCGCGGCGTCTCGGTGTGGGTGATGATGACGGAGTCCGCGGTGAGCCGATAATTGGCAAAGGCCAGCCCGCCTTCGACGTCGAGCTCGAAACGTTGTTGCAGCTTGTTGTCGCGGACGGCAGGCATGGGTTTCAATCTGGGTTTCAAGTTCCGGCGGGATCGACCTCGTATTTGGGAGCCCGGCCTCGTGAATGCAAATCGGGGCGTCCGGCCGGCTAATATTTCAGGGACTCTTCGAGCAGCTTCCGCACCGACCACGGCTCGCCGTCGATCGCGCCCCTGATGTCGTCGATCTTCCAGCCGGTCGCCTCGCGCACGAAGTCATAACGGACGACCTGGTCGGCGGCGACCTTAGGCGGCGCGCGGCGGCCGATGATGGAGACCGCGATCACGGCCTTGTCGGCGTCGGTCTTCTCCGCCGCGACCTTGAACGACTTGACGTCCGGGTCCTGCGAATTGGTGACGGGATCGAACTCGATCGGTCCGACATCGCCCTTCTGCGTGTGCGCGTCGGCCCTGGCCCAGAGGTCGATCAGCGCTTTCGAAAGGTACTTGGCCTTGGCCGCGGCGTTCACGATGACGAAGCCGCCGCCGCCATCGCCCTTGCCCTTGGCGACGCGGGTGTAGATCGCGGTTGCAATTGCCACGGGATCGTTTGCTGCGGCGGGCTCGGCGAAAGCGGCGTGCGGGCCGACGGTCCCGAGCAGGCCAATGATCGATACGGCAAAGGCGCGGCGGCTCAGCATGGTCTTTATCTCGTTTTCGGGGGTGATGCGGTGGAGGAAAAGAAATCGTCGCAAAGCGCGCTTCTCGATTGGACTTCGTCAGGTCGAACCAGGTTCACGACATTTCGATCGTGACCGGCGTGGCGGCAATATCGCGCCGCAACCGGGGGCATACGCAGCGGGTCTTGCGACGGATTGCGGGATGACGATAAAGAAGCTGGTCGGTCAAGCTCAGGCCTTCCGGACCTGCAAAGCCGCCCGTCTTGCGTGAATGTCTTGCGTTGAATGAGGAAACCCCATGAAGCTCGTGCTGATGCTGCTCGGCGTCGTCCTGTTGGTGATCGCCGCCGTCTATTTCCTGGTGCCGGCGGATCAATTGCCGAGCTTCCTGCCGGGACATGAGGAGGGTGTGACACGGGTGCACGCCAAGCACGGCATCGTCTCCGGCGTGGCCGGGCTGGTGCTGCTTGCGGCCGGCATCTGGATGGGGCGCCGCTGAGATGAGCGACGCGGCGGCCAGCACCTCCTCCTCGCGCGGTGGTCAGCTCAGGATGTCGCGCCGCGTCATGAATCTCGGGCATATCCTCACCCAGAATGCACGGCGGCACGGCGACCGCACAGGCTTCGTCTGGGGTGAGCGATCCTGGACCTGGAACGAGATCGACCGCGCCGTCTCCGCGCTTGCCGCTGCGCTGGCCGAGCGCGGTATCGCCAAGGGCGACCGCATCCTCGTGCATTCCAAGAACTGCGAGGAGATGTTCTGGTCGATGTTCGCCGCGTTCCGGCTCGGCGCGGTGTGGGTGCCGACCAATTTCCGCCTGATGCCGGAAGAGGTCGCCTATCTCGCCACCGCCTCGGGCGCGAAGGCGTTCCTCTGCCACGGTGATTTTCCCGATCATGCCGGCGCGGTGTCGGGGCCTGACTTCATCTGGCGGATTGGCGGGGAGGGCGCCTTCGGCGAGCGCACACTCGGTGACGCGATCAAGGCGCACGAGGGGGCCGACACCGGCAATGTCGCGGTCGAGTACGACGATCCCTGCTGGTTCTTCTTCACCTCCGGCACCACCGGTCGCTCCAAGGCCGCGGTCCTGACTCATGGCCAGATGGCCTTCGTCATCACCAACCATCTCGCCGATCTCACGCCCGGCACGACGGAGGAGGACGCCTCGCTGGTGGTCGCGCCATTGTCGCACGGTGCCGGCGTGCATCAGTTGATGCAGAGCGCGCGCGGGGCGAAGACCGTGCTGCTGCCGACCGAGAAATTCGACATCGCCGAGGCGTTCCGGCTGATCGAGCGGCATCGGGTGACCAATCTCTTCACCGTGCCGACGATCCTGAAGATGATGGTCGAGCATCCCGCGGTCGACAAATTCGATCATTCCTCGCTGCGCCATGTGATCTATGCCGGCGCGCCGATGTACCGCGAGGACCAGAAGGCGGCGCTGAGCAGGCTCGGCAAGGTCATCGTGCAATATTTCGGGCTCGGCGAGGTCACCGGCAACATCACCGTGCTGCCGGCGGCACTGCACGAGGCCGAGGACGGGCCTGAGGCGCGCGTCGGCACCTGCGGCTACGAGCGGTTGGGCATGCAGGTCTCGATCCAGGACGATAGCGGCCGCGAGTTGAAGCCGTTTGAGACCGGCGAGATTTGCGTGATCGGGCCCGCAGTGTTCGCGGGCTATTACGACAATCCCGAGGCCAACGCGAAAGCGTTCCGCGACGGCTGGTTCCGCACCGGCGATCTCGGCCATAGGGACGAGCAGGGTTTTGTCTATATCACCGGCCGTGCCTCCGACATGTACATTTCCGGCGGCTCGAACATCTACCCGCGCGAGGTCGAGGAGAAGATCCTGACCCATCCCGCGATCGGCGAGGTCGCAGTCCTCGGCGTTCCCGATCCGGTGTGGGGCGAGGTCGGTGTTGCCGTCTGCGTGGCACGCGAGGGCGCGAGCACCGTGAGCGAGGCCGACATGGCGGCGTTCCTCGGCCCAAAAGTGCCGCGCTACAAGATGCCGAAACGGTTCTTCTTCTGGGATGCCTTGCCGAAATCCGGCTATGGCAAGATCCCGAAGCGGCTGGTGCGCAATGAGCTGGAAGCGCGTGGGCTGCTCGATCCCACGCCCAAGAAGCCGGACTGAGGCGCCATGCGCCGCATCGAGCAACCCGGGCCGCCGAATCCAGAACGCATCCAATGGGTGGAGGCGCGCGGCCGCGCCTTTTCGTTCACGCTGGAGCCTGGGCTGCCTCTGCTCGAAGCCGCACGGCACGGCTTCGCAGCCGAAGGTTTTGCCGGCGGCACGCTGAACATCCGCGGCGGCGCGCTCGGTCCGTTCGCCTATGTGATGCCGGCGCTGTCGAAGACGACAGAGCACGCCGCCTTCTACAGCGATACGTTCCGTCCGGGCGGCGTCACACGGCTGAAGCTTGCGACCCTCACGCTCGGTGTTCGCGACGGCGCGCCATTCTTTCATTGCCACGGCCTGTGGCGCGAGGCCGACGGGCGCGACAATGGCGGCCACATGCTGCCGGAGGAGACCGTCGTCGCCGAGCCGCTCGCGGCCGAAGCTTTCGGCATCGACGGCGCGGTGTTCGCCGCGGAGCCTGATCCGGAGACGAATTTCAAGCTGTTCGGTCCCGTGCCGGCGGAGGCGAGGGGAGCGAGCACGACGAGCCGCGCCTTCGCCCTGAGGCTGCGGCCGAACCAGGATGTCGCCGGCGCGCTGGAAGATTTCTGCTGCGCGCACGGCATCGCGGGTGGAAGGATCCATGGCGGCGTCGGCTCGACCATCGGCGCGCGCTTCGTCGATGACAGCATCGTCGAGCCCTTTGCCACCGAGCTTGCGATCACATCCGGCATGATCGCGCCCGGCGTCGGCGGCGCGCTGGAGGCCGCGCTCGACGTTGCGCTGGTCGACTACACCGGCGGGCTCGCGCAAGGCCGGCTCGTCCGCGGCGACAATCCCGTGCTGATGACCATGGAGCTCGTGCTCGAGGCGATGGAGCAAGACTTCGTCCGTCAGAATTGTAGGGTGGGCTGAGGCGCGAAGCGCCGTGCCCACCATCTCTCCACGGCATTGCTCTCGAATGGTGGGCACGCTTCTGTCTCTGCGTGGCACGCTTCGGTGCATGTGGCCGCTTTGCCCACCCTATAGCAGTGCGATCGAAGTATCATCCCGTGTCGTCGCCCGGCTTGACCGGGCGATCCAGCATTCCAGAGACAGTTGTTTTCATCCGAGAGGCCTCTGGGATGCTGGATGCCCGCCTTCGCGGGCATGACAGTCGGGCATACGCTCGCATTCTCGCGACGGGATTTTGTCCGAGTCTTGCAAGCAATCCGCCCTCGAAGATCAAGGAGGGCGCAGGGAAGACCGGATGCCAGCTGCACCCATGGCCCGCCTGCAACAAGAAACGCAGGCGGCAGTCACCACAGGTACGAGCCGATCAACCGGCCTTCCCTGCGCGATGGGTTACGGCTTATACGTGCTCTCCCCGGGGAGCGGGCTTTCTTGCCCCCGTCACCCATGTGATGCGAAGCATCATCACGAGCTTGACGCCAGCGTCGCGGCGCCAGGACCACACGATTTCGCAGTCCGCGTCATGCCGCTCGTCTCGCAGCGCGTCCGCGTCCATCGCATCCCGCCCCGCGTGTCGTGACGATCGCGAAGCGCCCCTCCGGTCGAGACGGGACGGCGCGGAGAATACCGCTGATTTGGCTGTGCGTCAAGGAAGATTCTGAAAATCGGAAGGTTGTGGCTGCGGCCGATTGGCACGACGGGCAGTTTGCGCATGCCGGGCATGCGGCTGTGTCATCTAGAGCTTCCGTTCCGATGGAATCGGAACGGAAGCTCCAGCTTGTTTTTGACGCGTTTTCTTCACGCGAACCGGTATCCACTTCGCTCGAAAGCGCCCTAACTGCGGATATTCTTGCCGGTGCCCTTTCGGCGCTTGCGCACATGCACGTTGATGTCGAGATCGATGGTGCTGACGCAGGTCTGCGCGGTGCGGTGCGAGCCGTCTTCGTACCACGCTCCGGTGCGAACGCGCGCTTGCGTCACGTTGCGAAGCCGCAGGCAGCGCCATTGCGGCAGCGCCCCTGAGCTTTCGCCCGCAAACTGCCAGGCCAGCACGACTTCCTCGCCGCCCCTGCTGGTGCCGATGATGTGGGGGCAGAGTTCGCGGTAGCGGCCGTCATAGACGCAGGTGACCTGCTGCTCGGCCAGGATCGCGTGTCGGAACAGGGAATAGGTCGTACTTGGCATCAGCGTGGTCAGGCAAGATGGTTCTTGTTGTGTTCCGGGCGGTATCAAGGGTAGGATAGTCAGGGTGGCGGGGAGAACCTATGGGCCGGGGACGAAAGCGCGACATCCGCCTGCCGGCACCGTATCTGAAGCGGATCTGGCTCGATCCATCTCTTATTCCCGATCCCGAGGCGTATCCGTTCTGTCTGCCTTTCCTGCGCGATGCGTTCGAGCTGACCTTCGAGAAGGCCATCACCATCATCGTCGGCGAGAATGGCACCGGCAAGTCGACCTTGCTGGAGGGCATCGCCGCGCTGGCCGGCTATGACGGCGCCGGCGGTGGCAAGGGCTACACGCCGGTCGACCATTCGGGCGCGCTCGAGGTGATGGGGGGAGAATTGTCGGAGGCGTTGCGCGCGAGCTGGCTGCCGAAAATCACGAATGGCTGGTTCTTTCGTGCGGAGAGCTTTTTCTCGGTGGCGAGGTATCAGGACCGGATGGCGCTCGAATGGGGCGGTACCGCGCCCAATTTTCTTTCGTACTCCCACGGTGAGGGTTTCCTGCGCTTCTTCGATGAACGCTGCCAGCGGCAGGGCATCTTCATCTTCGACGAGCCGGAGTCGGCACTGTCGCCGGCGCGGCAGATCGAATTCCTGAAACTGATGCGGCGAATGGACGAGATCGGCCATTGCCAGGTCATCATGGCCACGCATTCGCCGATCCTGATGGCCTATCCGAATGCGACCCTGTTGGGGTTGTCCAAGTACGGGCTTGAGCCCGTCACCGTGCGCGAGACCGACCACTTCAGGACGCTCCGCGAATTCTGCGAGGACCCCAAGGGATTCGTCGAGGCGGCAATCACGGAATGAGGGGGCGCGGCAGAGGGGTTGAGCAGTACCGTGGTTCTCCGTGCGGGCGGCCGGGCACGGCCATTTTTCCCGCAATCGCGTCTGGACAATCCGGAACGGGATTGCGACATCAGGCAGGAGAGCGCGCGGCTGCCCCGCCAGGACCCATCCGGGCCGCGCCGCGTTTCGTTGAATGGATGGGTCTGAGGGAAGGAGGGTCCGATGCCCGGTATATCGGCTCGCCACAAGCAGCTCGACGAGGAGCTGTTCGCTCTCGGTGAGGACACCATGATGCTGGAGGAGCTGGACGGCTTCATTGCCGGACTGCTGGTATGCCCGGATCTGGTCACGCCCAATGAATGGCTCCCGGTGATCTGGGATGAGCGCGAGGACCGGCAATCTCCGTTCGAGACCGTCGATCATGCCAACCGGGTGTTCGCGCTCATCATGGATCACTACAACGAAGTGGTCATGACCCTGATGGACCGCCCGGAGGATTATTGGCCGCTGTTCTCGGTCCGCGACGACGAGGTGGTCTGGCAGATCTGGATGGAGGGTTTCGCGACGGCTGTCAGCCTGCGACCGAACGCATGGGAGAAGCTGCTCGAGGACAATGAGGAAACCTCCGAAGCCATGATGGGCCTGCTGGCGCTGGTCGAGATCGTCTACGAGAACAAGGACCTGCCGCGCGGCTTCGTCGAGGAGCTCAGCGAGCGCGCGGTCGATCTCATCCCCGAATGGATCGTCACCCTCAACAACCATCGGCTGGTGCATCACAAGGGGCCGCCCGCGGCCGTCGTGCACGCGCCCGGCAGCGACCCGATCTTGCTGCCGACCGACCAGCCCCAAGGCAAGGCCGGCAACGATCCGTGCCCGTGCGGCTCAGGCAAGAAATACAGGCTCTGCTGCGGGCTGAATTGAGCGCTACCATCTTTGATGCGCAGGATGGGTCGAGCGGCAGCGAAACCCATCATCTCGCGATGTGATGGGTTTCGCGTCTGCCTTCGTGTGTCGAACGGCGCAGGGACGGTCCGCTCAACCGCTCCTGCGCACCGCATCACTCGCGACCAGCGCGCGCGTGATGTCGTCCATCCCTTCGAACACATGGTCCGGCGCGAGTGCGTGCAGCGCAGGCGCGGCCGCATAGCCCCAGGTGACGGCGCCGCAGGCGATGCCGGCCGCACGCGCGGCTTCGATGTCGCGGGTCTCGTCGCCGATCGAAATCGCGGCGGCCGCATCGACACCGGCACGCCGCAGCACGCGGCGGAATTTTTGCGGCTTGCCGAACACCGCCGCGGTGCAGTCGTAATGCGAGAACAGCGCCGCCAGCGGACCGAGCCTCTCGCGCGCATTGCGTTCGCTGTCGGATGACACCAGCGCCAGAACCAGGCCCGCCTCACGCAGCGAACGCAGCATGATGTCGACGCCGGCAAACAGCGGGATGTGCGCGGCGTGCTCGGCCTTCAGCCGCCGTGTGTATCGCGCGATCAGCGGCAATTTCCACAGCGGCACCTCGAGATGCGCAAGGATCTCGCGCGTCGACGCATGCCGCAGCATCTCGACATCGCCGTCCTCGACCCGCCGGAAGCCGAAGCGGTCGGCGACGTCGTTCACATGGCGCCGAAACCAGGGGACGCTGTCGACCAATGTGCCGTCGAGATCGAAGATGACGAGGGAGTAGAGCATCCGCAGATCAGTACGCAAACCAACTGGACTGGATCATGCCCACGTCTCGTAGCGGGCCTTGATGACGTTTCGGCCGGACATAGTCACGTTTTGGTGCCGGTGTCGATTGGTAGAAGTTTTGAGGTAGAGTTTTTGTCGCGCCGGCCGCGCGGGCGTCCGCAGCAATGGCGCAGGCAAAGCATGGTTCATGGTTGGAGGGCAACTTGACGGAGACGCTGGTTGAGACGCTCCACGTCGACCGCTTCAAATCGTTGCGCGGCGGCGATCCGCGGCTGATCGTGGCCGAGGCGGAAGCGGCGGCGGATGCGATCGAGGCGCGTATCGGCGAGCCCTCCGGCACCCTGGCCGCGGCCGAACGCGAGGCGCTCATGGCCGCGCAGCGGCTATGCTTCAATGCCGCCGCGGACCGCTGGCCCGGCTGGGAGGAGGCGTCGCAATGGCCCGCGCCGACGAGAGCGGAGCTGCATAGAGGCCTCGCTCTCGCGCGGCGCTCGTCAGCGCTGGTGCATCGTCTGGACCTCGGACCCCTCCGGGAAGGGACGTCGCATTGGATGATCGGCGCCTGTCATCTCGCGCTCGGCGAGACCGACGACGCGCTCGCCGCGTTCTCACTCGCCGTGTCCCGCTATCAGTCGGCGCCGGCGCCGGGACCGGCCCGGCTCGCGCAAGGCTACATCGCCATCGCCTACGAGGCGGCGGCTCGCGCGCGGCCCGACGGTGTCGCGAGCTTCGAGGAAGCGCAAGCGGCCCTCGCGGCCGGCGGCTTCGAGGATGCGGCGGCGTGGGGCAAGCAATTGGATGTCGCGCGGCGCGTGTTTGTGGGCGATGGCAGCCCGTTTCGGACGCGGTAGAGCATCAAGGGTAAAGCGGCTTAACCGCAGGCATAACCCGCCGGACGTGAGCGGCGGATCGCTTCCGCCTTCGCTCTTCGAGCTTCGGCAGTCGCTCATCCGTCCTACGCGTCTGGGTTCGCGGTCACCCTTCACTCCGCCGCCTCGCTCGCGTTCCTGCTGCCGCCGCTCGCCTTCTTCGGTTTGCCTGCCTTCTCCAGCACCGGCTTCAAAAACTT
This sequence comes from Bradyrhizobium sp., assembly GCF_019242285.1. GTDB lineage: Bacteria > Pseudomonadota > Alphaproteobacteria > Rhizobiales > Xanthobacteraceae > Bradyrhizobium. Next base: position 570 of record NZ_JAFAVV010000355.1, on the reverse strand, counting down.
CCCCGTGTAGCTCCGCGGTGCCTTGACGATGTCTTCCGGCGGGCCCCAGGCGACGATCTCGCCGCCGCCGTCGCCGCCTTCGGGGCCGAGGTCGATCACCCAGTCGGCGGTCTTGATCACCTCGAGATTGTGCTCGATCACCACCACCGTGTTGCCCTGCGCCACCAGCTCGTGCAGCACCTCCAGCAGCTTCTTGACGTCGTGGAAGTGCAGGCCGGTGGTCGGCTCGTCCAGGATATAGAGCGTGCGGCCGGTGGCACGCTTGGACAATTCCTTGGCGAGCTTGACGCGCTGGGCCTCGCCGCCCGACAGCGTGGTCGCCTGCTGGCCGACATGGATGTAGTCGAGGCCGACGCGGTGCAGGGTGTTGAAGGTCTCGCGCACGCGCGGCACCGCCTTGAAGAACTCGGCGGCTTCCTCCACGGTCATGTCGAGCACGTCGGCGATCGACTTGCCCTTGAACAGCACCTCGAGCGTCTCGCGGTTGTAGCGCTTGCCCTTGCAGACGTCGCAGGTGACGTAGACGTCCGGCAGGAAGTGCATCTCGATCTTGATGACGCCGTCGCCCTG
>NZ_JAFAVV010000169.1 GCF_019242285.1 Bradyrhizobium sp. | reverse complement strand
ACGGCAAAGAAGTCCCGCGCCGCGGCCGGCAACTTTCCAAACCGCCGTGCCGTTTCCTCCTCCAGATCCTCAAGGTCGTCCTCGTTCCGGCACCTGGCGGCCCGGCCATAGATTTCGAGCCTGACAGATTCCGACTGCACATAGCTTTCCGGCAGGAGATCGGGCAGCGGCAGGTTCAGGTCCGGTACCCATAGGTTGATGCCCTCGCCGATCTTCTCCGACGCAAGCTTGAGAAGGTGGCTGTATAAGATAGGCCCGAAGACCTGCACGTGACCGGACTGGCGCTCCGAGAAGAGGTCGCCGGCACCGCGCAGATCGAGATCGCGCTCGCTGATGGCAAAGCCGGCCCCCGGTCTGCTGAACGCCTCAAGTACGGAAAGGCGCTTTTCGGATTGCTCCGACTCGGTTTCGGTCAGCAAATATGCGAAAGCCCTTGTACCGCCACGTCCCACGCGGCCCCTGAGCTGATGAAGCTGGGCCAGACCAAACTTCTCAGGCCAACAGACAACAATGGTATTCGCCCGGGGGATGTCGAGACCGCTCTCCACGATATTGGTCGCCAGCAGAACGTCTACATCGCCTTCAACAAAGCTCATCATCCGGTCATCGAGCTCGTCGGCGGGCAACCTGCCATGCAGGCAGATGATGCGAAGATCCGGGGCCACGGCCTGTACCCGCGCCAACATTGGCTCTAGATCCTGAATGCGCGGGCAGATCAGAAAGCTCTGTCCACGGCGCCGCTGCTCGCGCAACAAGGCCGCGGCAATCGCGGCATCAGATAGCGGAGCCACCTTGGTCACGACCGGCTGCCGATGCACGGGCGGCGTTGCAATCACGCTCAGATCCCGAAAACCTGCCAGCCCGGCCGCAAGGGTGCGCGGTATCGGCGTCGCGCTCATCCACAGCGTATGAACGCCCTTCGCCAAGCTCGAAAGTTTCGCCTTCTCGGCCGCCCCAAAGTGTTGCTCTTCGTCGATGATGACGAGCCCAAGATCGGCAAATTTCACATCCTTCGCCGCGAGCGCTTGCGTACCGACCACGATTTTCAGTTTGCCGCGACGCAACGCTTCCTTGGTTTCTTTCGTTTCGGCGCCCGACACGGCCCGGGACAAACTTCCTACCTTGATGCCAAGTGGACCGAATCTTTTGCGGAATGTCGCAACGTGCTGCCGGGCCAAAACGGTGGTCGGCACCGCAATAGCGACCTGCTTGCCCGCCAGCGCGACAGCCGCGGTGGCCCGCAACGCGACCTCGGTCTTGCCAAAGCCGACGTCTCCGCAAATGACCCGATCCATGGGATGCCCGGACGAGAGGTCGTCAAGAACATCCTGGATCGCTCGCGCCTGATCGGCGGTCGTAAAATATGGGAAACGCGCAACAAACCTCTCATAAGCGGGGCCCCGCGCTGTAAGTTTGACAGCACGCCGGCGCCGCCGCTGTGAGATGTGCTTGGCGAGTTCTTTGGCCGCGGTCTGGATCTCCCTCTCGGCATCGCCACGCCGTTCCCACCACGTACTCCCGTCCGCCTTGTCCAAGGTCAGCTTGCCGAGCTCGGTGGCGTAAGGCCAGATCAAGGCAAGGTCGGCGGGCGAAACCAGCACCGCGTCATCGCCCGCGAACTTCAGCCTGACCAGTTCGCGGGAAACGCCCTCTCCAATATCGAGGGTCTGCAGGCCGTCCAACAGAGCCAGCCCGCGCTGAAGATGCACGACGACGGTGCCCTGCTCCGGCACATCCGGATGTTCGAACGCCGCCGTCCCCGCTCTCGACATCGGCTGCGGATGATGGGCTCGGCTGCCAAGCACATCGGTCGATGTGACAACGACGAGCGGCTTCCGGCCCAAGCCCGCAAAGCCAGCGTCGAAATCGGCCAAGATAGCGCTCTCTCTACGTCGAGCTGCCGCTGCTTTGTCCCAATCGCCAAAGCGTTCCACCTGGGTGCCGCTCATACGCTCCATCGCGCGCAAATCGGCTTCCACTGCAGCGACGAACAGCAGCCGAGACCCGGCTTTTTGCGTATTGGTCACGAACTCACGAAACGCCTTCCTCGGAGCAGCCATCTTCGAGAAGTCTGGCGTAGCCACATAAGCCGCTTTCCGCGGCAGGACATTCAGGCGCTTTGTCAGCTTCTTCCATTCGTCTCGCCGCAGATAGTCGCGCTCTGCGTCTTTGCGACTTGCTGCTTCACCGATCGTATCCAGCCAGCCATCGGCATGTCGGATCACTCCAGAGTCGGCGATCCATTGCGCGCGACCACAATAGTCTGCCAGCGTCGCCCGCTTGCCCGACTTGCCTTCAAAGGCAATGCGCTCGGACATCGGATCAATCACGAGATCCTTTGCCTCAAATACAACCTCGTGTTCCGCCGGGTCCACGGCTACGATTTTCTCAATGGAGCTTCCGGAATGCTCGATTCTGAACGGACCAAGCGCGCCTGCCGGGAATATTTCGAAAGTCTTGCCGTGAAAGAGCGCCGCGCCTGGATATTCCGCCTCTTCGTCAAGATCGTATCCGAGAGCTTCTAGCCGGCTCTGAAGGTCTTTCTCCGCGTATGGCGCGCCGACCTTCAAATGGACGCTATGGCGGCTCCAAGCCGTCGGCATCGGCAACCGCTCCATGATCGCCTCGGCCGTTGAGATCAGAAATACCGGTCTTTTCGTCCGGGCGAGACGCCGCAATACCGAGCTTCGCCTGCCCGCAATCTCGCGAGACGGCTCCAAACCATCGAAGGGCAGCGTATTCAGCCTTGGAAACACCAGAACGTCGAGGGATGGTTCAAGGGCGTACAGGATGCTGCCAAGCCGTTCAGCCCTGTCCTCATTCTCGGAGAGAAACACGACGCCCTTGCGATCCGCCTTTCTCCATTGCTGGAGAAGATGAAGCGCCAGCGTGCCAAGCGGCGAGGCAGATGAAATCGTCGAACGCGACGGACTTTTGCTATTCTTCATCGCCCCGACATTGGCGCGGATCTTTCGACGCGAGTTTCAGCCTAAGCACGTAGTCTAATTTCGCCACGTCCCGGAAGTCCAGCTTCCTGATAATCCACTGCTGCTGATTGGCACCAATCAGCTTTTCTTCTTCGGGACGCGCTTGCCCTTCTTGCGGGCTTTGGAGAGACCGATCGCTATGGCTTGCTTGCGGCTCTTGACCTTGCCGCCCTTGCCACCGCGACCGCTTTTCGCGGTGCCCTTCTTATATCGGCGCATTTCGCTTTCGACGTCTCGCTTCGAGCTGCGAGAGTATTTGGTCTTCTTCTTTTTCTTAGCAGCCATGTGATCCTCCCTCCAA
>NZ_JAFAVV010000887.1 GCF_019242285.1 Bradyrhizobium sp. | reverse complement strand
CGTCGTTGGAGGCAAAATAGGGCTCGTTGGTCGCAACCAGCGGCAGGCCTTTCGAATAGGCGAGATCGATCAGGCCGTTCTCGACCCGCCGCTCGCGGTCGATGCCATGGCGCTGCAATTCGACATAGAGGCGGTCGCCGAAGGTGGTCGCGAGCCGGTCGCAGCGCGCCGTGGCGAGCTCGACGTGGCCGGACTGGATCGCGAGCGAGACCGGGCCGTCCGGCCCGCCGGTCAGCGCGATCACGTCCTCGGCGTCGTTGGCGAGCCAGTCGAACTTGATATGCGGCGCCTGGTGCACCGGCGTCTCCAGGAACGCCCGCGAGTTCAGCCGCATCAGGCTGCGATAGCCGCGCTCGCGTGCGGCCAGCAGCACGATCCGCCCGTAATTGGGGGCCTGGGCGTTGCGCGGATTGACCTCCTGATCCGCAAAATCGACCGCGAGCTCCAGCCCCACGATCGGCTGGATGCCGTAACCCGCCATCTTGTCGGAGAACTCCAGTGCTCCGAACATGTTGTCGGTGTCGGTGAGCGCCAGCGCCGGCTGGCGGTCGGCTTTCGCGAGTTCGCCGAGCCTGGCGATCTTGATCGAGCCCTTCAGCAGCGAATAGGCCGAGTGGACGTGAAGATGGACGAATCCGGCGCTGGACATGCTCTTGACAAGGCTGGCGGTTTTTCGAGAAGGCGGCCGGCTTCCGTGCACCGACTCAGGGCTGGATGGTGATGCCCGCGGCCGGCGGAGTCCACGCCGGCCCTGGGGTTTCCCAAGATTTCCCCCGCCGTCCCCAGCCTTCCCTCACCCGCCTCAGAACTGGCTGAAAAGCTGCGCCCAGACCGCGACCATCCCGATGAACAGCGTGATCGACGCCAGCGCCGCCGCCTCTTCCACGAAAATCCGCAACATGGCTCGCTCCCTTCGCTTCAGAACATAGAGCGAACATTGTTCCGTATTTGTTCTGTAGTCAAGCACGGCCACCGCCGGATTTCGAACCCGGAGTTCCGGATATCGAGATTGGTTAATGGGCCTGTCCGGCTACGGGCACGATTCTGTCGCCATGTCGTGAGATGAGAAATGACGGGTTACGCCATCAGCTAATCCGCCCCACGCTTCAGCGAGCAAGCAGCCAAGTAGCCCGCATGCGCAGCCACATGCGGATCCAGATTCCCGGATGTCGCTTCGCTCATCCGGGCTACAGCGGCTAACGCCTGGGCCGGTCCCAGAAATATTCGCGGTTGCCCGTCTCGTGCTCGGCATAATCGTCGATCGCCGACTTGATCGCCTCGACCAGCAGCATGCTGCCGCGCACCCTGGTGTGCGGCAGGATGGCCTCCGCCCGGGTGCAGAGATGCCTCACCCGCCAGAGCGCGGCGAGGAACTGGGAGGGGTTGGCGTCGGGGTCATACCATGTGAGCAGCGGCATTCCGCAGATTTATACCTTGACGACAAGTAACGCGTCGGATAGGCTATCCCTCAATCGCAGGTAGATGGATGGCACTTATGGCCGCGGTCAAACCTAGAGCCGAAGTATTTCGAGAGCAAAAACCGAAGTTGACCGAGGCAGAAATGATCGCCGCAGCTCAAAAACTGCGTATAGCGGCTAGTTTTGATTCGGCGCCAGTTTGCATGAGTGATGGCACAATTAGCTGCGTAGGGATCAAGTGGAAACTTGGAGACGGCACAACAGAATCGATTCTCATCGATCGGTATTGCGCGACAATTTTGCGTGGTTTGTTCGCCTATCTTGAGGAGAACAACTGGACGGGTACGGCGCTAATCCCGCCCGATGCAAAGCCTCAATGACAGCCTGAGCGACCTCGGGAGAGGTTGGTTTTTTCATCGTCTCTTCGAGAAATTGAGCAACGTTCATGGCCAAGTACACCTTTCAGCAGTTTCAAACCGAATACCCCGATGACGAGTCCTGTCTCGCCAAGTTGATGGAAATCAACTACGGCGGCACTGATATCGTCTGCCCAGGCTGTAAGAAGCGCGCTTCATTTCATCCGATGAGCAAGCGCCGCGCCTATGCCTGTCAGGAATGTGGCCATCACGTTTATCCGGCCGCCGGCACCATCTTCCACAAGTCGCGCACGCCCCTCACCAAGTGGTTCTTCGCGATGTACCTGATGACCAGCACGCGTCATGGCGTTGCCGCAAAAGAGATCGAACGTCAGTTGGGCGTTACCTACAAATGCGCTTGGCGCATGTGCCATGAACTGCGCAAGCTGATGGCGTCTGCGGATCACGATTTCGGCGGCGGATCGACGCTCAAGGGCCATATCGAAATTGATGAGACCTATGTCGGCGGTCGTCGCAAGGCGGATGAACCAGACAACAAAACCGTCGTTTTTGGTATGGTCGAGCGCGGCGGCAAGATCGTTGCCGGACCTATCCCCGATGTCACCACTTACACCGTCGAGGGCATCATTAACGAAAACATCGTTGCGGGTTCAACGATCAGCACGGACGAGAATCGTGTGTATCATGGTCTGCGCCACGCTTACGCGCACGGTACGGTGAACCACTCAGAGGAAGAGTGGGTTCGTGGCATCCACCATGTGAATACGTTGGAGAGCCATTGGTCGCTTTTCAAGCGTGCCGTGAAGGGTACCCACGTTCATATCTCAGCCAAGCATTCTTGGAAATACGTCAGCGAGTTCAGCTACCGCCGCAACTATCGGCATTCGCACTGGACGATGTTTAATCTTTTGGTGCAGGCTTTCGCGCTGCCGCGTTTACAAGACGCGTGAAATCCTCTCGGTGATTGGGGTTATCGTCGGTGGCAGGAACGGCGGCGCCCTCGACGGCAGCCTCAGCAGATTGCCGAACCAGCGGCAACGCCGAATCTGGACTTGCGGCGGAAATAGTGCGTTCCGCCTCCCGTTTTTCCTTGATCGTTTTTCGCA
>NZ_JAFAVV010000938.1 GCF_019242285.1 Bradyrhizobium sp. | reverse complement strand
TTGCCCACCCTACGGACTGGATATGAGGCCGCGCTATTGCCCTTGAACTGCGGCTTGCGCTTTTCCATGAAGGCGCGGCGGCCCTCGCGGAAATCCTCCGAATCCATGCAGGTGGTGCCGATCGCCTTGATCGCGGCCATGTCGCGGTTGGACGGGTCCTTCAGGATTTCCCCGATCGTGAGCTTGGCCGCCTGGATCGCCAGCGGCGCATTGCCGGAGATCGTGCGCGCGATCTGCAAGGTGGCGTCGAACAGTTCGGCATCGGGCAGCACGCGGTCGACCAGTCCGATCCGCAGCGCTTCCGCCGATTCGATCTGCATGCCGGTATACATGATCAGCCGCGCCCAGGACGGCCCAACCAGGGAAACCAGGTGGCGCAACCCGTCATAGCCGTAGGCGATGCCGAGCTTGGCGGCTGGAATGCCGAAGCGGCTGTCCTGCGCGGCGAAGCGCATGTCGCAGGACATCGCGACCTGCATGCCGCCGCCGAGGCAGAAGCCGCGGATGCAGGCGATGGTGGGCTTCGGAAACTGCGCGAGCAGCGCGCGCTGGGCTTCGCTGCGCTTCGAATATTGCTCGGAGGCCGCGGCGTTGTGCCGGGTCTTCTCGAACTGGCTGATGTCGGCGCCCGACACGAATGCCTTGTCGCCGGCGCCGGTCAGGATCACGACCCGCACGTCCGAATCGTCGCGCAACTCGGTCAGCGCTTCGCCGAACCCTTCCCACATCTCGAGCGACATCGCGTTGCGCTTCTCGGGATTGTTGAAGGTGACGATGCCGACGCCTTCGGCCATGCTCTTCAGAATCTTGCCGTCGGCGTAGGATTTCGCGTTGCTCTTGGTGACGTCCAGCATGGCAAGTGGCTTTCCCTGTAGCTTTCCTGGGGTCAGGCAAGGGTGGTGACGAAAGGCCCGAAATTGGCCCGGGCAAATGCCGGGCGCGCCTGCATCCTAGCCCACCAGTCGGCGACCCTGGGATGGGCCTTTTGGGATACCTGATCCGGCGCGATCTCCTCGTCGATCCGCTTGACGAAGGGGGCGGCCGCGATGTCGGCGATCGAATAGGCCTGGCCGACCAGCCAGCCGGAGGCAGCCAGCGCCTGTTCCATCCTGTCCAGCAGTTGCACGAGCCTGCCCCGCGCTGCGTCGCGCTCCTCCTCGGTATAGGGCTTGCGCGCCACCCGCAGCCAGGCCTCCTGCCGCTCCTTGCTCGGGATGTTCTTGATCTTCGCCGCCAGCTCCTCGTCGGACCATTGCTGGGCCACCTTCTGCAGATGGTGGCGCCAGTTGAACACGATGAGGTTGCCGATCAGGCCGTCGATATGCCGGATCCAGTTGCGCATCTCGGCGCGCTCGTAGGGGGTCTCGGGGCGCAGCGGCGGATCGGGAAAGCTCTCGTCGAGATATTCGCAGATCGTGCCGCTCTCGTGCAGCGGCCGTCCGTCATGGATCAGCGTCGGGATCACGCCCAGCGGGTTGATCTTCAGATATTCCGGCGAATGATGCTCCAGCCTGGTCATGTCGACGACATGGCTCTCGTAGCTGAGGCCCTTTTCCTCCAGGCACAGCCGCACGCGGCGCGAGGCGCTCGAGCGGTTGCCGTGATGCAGGATCATCATGGTTTCTTCCCTTTGGCCTTTATCGGCGCATCGTTCCCCGCGTGGCTTGGAGCGTCAACGGCTGATTGGCGCGCAAATGGCAGCAATGCAATCCGCGGCTGGCGGCGGTTCGCCCGCGCTTGCCGCATGGCGAAAATGCGGGAATAGGACCGTGGAAGGTCTTTGCTGAATCGCGTCAGCCGCTAAGGTGCTTCGCAAGATCAATGATCCTGCGGGGGAATGCCATGCGGCTGACGAGACGGAAAGCGATCATCGGGGCCGGCGGCGGATTGTTGTGGCTGCCTCTGCGAGCCGGGCGCGCCGAGACCGCCTATCCGAACCATCTCGTCAAGATGATCGTGCCGTATCCGGCGGGCGGCACCACCGACTATCTCGGCCGCCTGGTCGCCGAACAGATCAAGACCGGCCTGAATGCCACGGTCATCGTCGAGAACAAGCCGGGCGCCGCCACCTCGCTCGGCGCCGAGCAGGTCGCGCGGGCCGAGCCGGACGGCCACACGCTGTTGATGGCGACCTCGACCACGCTCGCCATCAACAAGACGCTGTATCGAAAGCTCGCCTACGATCCGGTGAAGGATTTCGCGCCGATCGCGCTCGTGGCCGGCGTGCCGTTCGCGCTGATCGTCAATCCCGCCCTTCCGGCCACGCTGGCCGAATTCGTCGCCTATGCCAAGTCCAAGCCGGGGCTCGCCTACGGTTCGGCCGGCAACGGCAGTCCGCAGCATCTCGGAGCCGAGATGCTGAAATCCGCCGCCGGCATCGACGTCCGCCACGTGCCCTATCGCGGCAGCATCCCGGCGATGCTCGACGTGATCGCGGGCCACATTCCGTTCATGGTCGTGGACCTGCAGCCGGCGCTACCGCAGATCCGCGATGGCAAGGTCAGGGTGCTCGGGGTGACGACGCCCAACCGTGTCGCCGTCGCGCCCGATATCCCGACGCTCGCCGAAAGCGGGCTTCCCGGCTTCGAGCTCGTGGCCTGGCAGGGCGTGGTCGCGCCGGTCGGCACGCCGCGTCCGATCGTCGATGTGCTCGCCGGACAGATCGGCAAGCTACTGGCCGATCCCGCCACGCCGGAGCGCTTCAAGACGGCAGCGCTCGAGCCGTTGCCGCCCTCGACGCCCGACAGCTTCGCCGCCTACATCAAGGCGGAGGTGGATCGCTGGGCCGCCATCGTGCGGAATTCGGGAGCGGAGCTGGAATGAACTGTTCCGACGTGCTGATCGTCGGCGGCGGCCCGGTCGGGCTGACGCTGGCGATCGATCTCGCCTGGCGCGGCATCGAGGTGACGGTCGTGGAGGCGCGGGCGCGCGCCGCGCCGCCCGAGCCGAAGTGCAATCATGTCGCCGCGCGCACCATGGAGATTTTCCGCAGGCTGGGGTTGGCCGAGAAGGTCCGCAATGCCGGGCTGCCGGCGGACTATCCGCACGATATCAGCTACCGCACGAGCTTCACCGGCGAGGAGCTGACGCGGATCAGGATTCCCTGCCGCCGCGACCGCTTCACCGTAACCGACGGTCCGGACGGCAACTGGCCGACCCCGGAGCCGCCGCATCGCATCAACCAGATCTTCCTCGAGCCGATCCTGTTCGAGCACGCCGCGGCCCAGCCGCGCATCCGCATCCTCAGCCGCACGGCGGCCGGGGACATCAGGATCGAGGACCGCCGGGCGCGCGCGACCTTGCGGGATCTCGACACCGGTGCCGAAAGGCAATGGGAGTGCCGCTTCCTGATCGGCTGCGACGGCGCGCGCTCGGTCGTGCGCAAGGCGATCGGGGCCGAGCTCCAGGGCGATGCCGTCATTCAGCGCGTGCAGTCGACCTTCATCCGCGCGCCCGGACTCATCGGCCGGCAGCGCTGCGCGAGTGCCTGGGGCACCGGCGCCATCAATCCACGCCGCTCGGGCATGGTCTACGCGATCGATGGAAGCGAACGCTGGCTCGTGCACAATTACCTGCGCCCGGACGAAGAGGATTTCGAGGCGGTGGACCGCGATCGCTCGATCCGCACCATCCTCGGGGTCGACGCGGATTTCGACTACGAGATCATCTCGCGCGAGGACTGGTACGGCCGTCGCCTGATCGCGAGCAGGTTCCGCGATCGCTGCGCCTTCATCGCCGGCGATGCCGCGCACATCTGGGTGCCCTATGCGGGCTATGGCATGAACGCCGGCATTGCCGACGCGATGAACCTGTCATGGCTGCTCGCCGCGCATCTCAACGGCTGGGCACCCGCGGGCATCCTCGATGCCTATGAAGCGGAGCGCTGGCCGATCACGAGCCAAGTCTCGCGCTTTGCGATGTCGCATGCCGAGGCCGAGATCCGCCGCCGCGGTGCCGTGCCGCAGGAGATCGAGGAGGACGGGCCCGCCGGCGAAGCGGTGCGCCGCGAGGTCGGGCGGCTCACCTATGAGATCAATGTCCGGCAATATGCCTGCGCCGGCCTCAACTTCGGCACCTACTACGATGCCTCGCCGATCATCGCCTATGATGGGAGCAGGCATCCGGCCTACACGATGGATACTCACACGGCTTCGACGGTCCCGGGCTGCCGCACGCCGCATTTCTGGTGCGCCGATGGACGCTCGCTCTACGACGCGATGGGGCCGGAGTTCACCCTGCTGCGGCTCGATGCCGCCGTGAATGTCGGTGCGATCGAGGCTGCGGCACGCGCAAAGGGACTACCGCTCGAGGTGCTCGACGTCGAGCCGCCAGAGACCGTCACTTCCTATGACGGCAAGCTGGTGTTGTCGCGCCCGGATCAGCACGTGGCCTGGCGGGGCGATGGTGTACCGGACGATCCGGTTGAGTTGATCGACCGCGTCCGTGGCGCGGCCGGCTAAGGCGCGCAAGCCACGAATGCATTGTCGTCCGACGCCTACTCCTCGTTGGCGGCGATCGATTCCATCAAGGAGACGAGCTGTCGCTGAACCGTCTGATCCTTGATCTTGCTGTAGGCCCGCAGCAGCCTCAGGCTGAACGCGCTGTCCAGAAACAGCAGGCTCTCGACCTCCCGCGATTTGTTGTCGCCGTCATAGAAAAACGTGACCGGGACGTCGAGGGCGGAGGCGATCTGCTGCAGCCGAGCGGCGCCGACGCGATTGACGCCTTTCTCGTACTTCTGAACTTGCTGGAAGCTCACGCCGAGTTTTTCGCCGAGTTCTGCCTGGGAGATCTTTTGTTCGACGCGCCGCAGCCGGATACGCTTGCCGAGCTCGATGTCGGGCTTGCCGGCACTGCGTTGCTTCATTTTCTTAGCAGCTGATTTATTCATTCTCGTGCTACCGCCTTTCGGTCGAAAAATCCCCCGAAGCACTGGGTCGGGGGCTCACCCATATACACCGGTTTATGTTCCGTGGATCAAATTTGTCCTTAAACCACGGGATGCGTTGGAGCAAAAGTCCCCATCGCACGAGCACTCGGTCCGGAAGGTATCATCTTCCCGCAAAGCGTGTACAGCGCTGTTGAATGTCCACGCCGTTGCAGGCGACCGGTGCTCATTCTCCTGTAGGGTAGCTGTCATCGAAACTGGCCAAGTCCAAATACGAGACAATAGGACATGTTTGCCTTCTCGATGGGCAACTATCTTCAGATGCCCACAAGTTCTTCCCACGGTTGATGTGGCAAAAGAATGCGGGCCATACAACCAGGACGCGTCGTTGCGCTGCACCTTTCGACGTTCATCATTACTGTTAGCAGTTCGGATGCAAATAAATCTCGTGCCCGAGTTCGCGGGCGTGCTAACTGTAACTCCGTATTAGAACGGAGTGAGAGACGTTCGTCTTTCAACGTGATGTGAGACGCTCATCGCTGTGCCTCCGCTTCGTGATTTCCGTTTCGAAATGGTGTTGGTGCGCGTACCGTGCTACTCTGACGAGTGGTTTGCATTGGGGATTGTTGCAGGCGGGTTTCGCGGACCGGATAGACCAGGCCGCGCCTCGCGCACAGGGCAATGGAAAGAGCGCCGGTGGTAAATTCAAACGAACAATTACTTTCAATTCTTGCTGTCCTTGAAGATTGTCGGGCCGCGCTCGTATTGAGCGGCACAAAGGATACGGCTCAATTGGTTTCGATGGCCGTCCTCGACCTGCGCATGAAGCTCAACCACATCGACGATGCAGAGCTTCGGGCGCTGTGCGACGAGATCGCGACGTTGGATGCGTCGATCGATCGCGAGCACAAGGTTGCCGTCAGCCAGCGTCGCCGTCCGTTGTTGCGGGTCGTCAAGTAGGGCCGGATTTCCGGCGGGGCGGCCCTCCTGTCCAGCCGTGTTCGGATTCCGAACTGCGTATCGTATCGTGGCATCCTCGGCTCGAACTTCGGAAATTCAGGCTCCGGCACGAGATGCCGGATGCCGCATTTGTGATCGGCGAGACGATGCTCGCCGCAAGCCGGAGCCCGGATGCGGCCTGCCGGCCCGCCGGCCGATGTTGCGCATTCCGGCGCATCGGTTACATCAGGTCGGCCTGCTTGCGGCGCGGTGTCGAGGCGGGGCAGGAACCGAAGGCCCGGCGATGGCGATGTCTGCATGATTCAAAACGTCTCGATTCCAGCGGCGCTGATCGCCGGCCTGGTGAGCTTCCTCTCGCCTTGCGTGCTGCCCCTCGTGCCGCCCTATCTGATCTATCTCACCGGTGCGACGATCGAGCATGTCGAGCACGGTGAGGCAATCGCCGCCTCGAAGCGGGCGGTGATGATCTCGGCGTTGTTGTTCGTGCTCGGCTTCTCCACCGTGTTCGTGATCCTCGGCGCCAGCGCCTCGCTGGTCGGCGCCTTCATTCGCGCATGGTCCGGAGAGCTCGCGGTCGCGGCCGGCATCGTCATCATCACGATGGGCCTGCATTTCCTGGGGCTGACCCGGATCGGGCTCCTGATGCGCGAGGGCCGGCTGCCGATCCCGAAGCCGGTCGGCCTGTGGGGCGCCTATGTGATGGGGCTGGCCTTCGCCTTCGGCTGGACGCCCTGCATCGGGCCGATCCTGGCCGCCATCCTGTCGATCGCCGCTGCGGAAGCGACGGTGGCGAAGGGTGCAGGTCTGCTTGCGGTCTATTCCGCGGGCCTCGGCATTCCCTTCCTGATCGCAGCCTTCATGATCGAGCAATTCTCGACGCTGTTTGCCCGAATGAAGGGGCACCTCGTCAACGTCGAGCGGGCGATGGGCGTCCTGATGGTCGTCACCGGCATCGGCTTCCTGACCGGCGCGGTGTCGAGCGTCAGCATCTGGCTGCTCGAGACGTTTCCCTCGCTGCAGAGCTTCGGCTAGAGCTGTTTCCGTTTCGGATGGAATCGGAACGGAAGCTCTAGCTTCTTTGTTTTGACGCGTTTTCTTCACGCTAACCGGTATCCACTTCGCTCGAAAACGCTCTAGCTACTGATCTTCCAGCGCGCAGGTCACGGTGTAGACCACGCCGCGCGGCAGGAAATCGACGGTCGCCTCGCCGCCGAGCTGGTCGCGCGCGCTGCGCTCGATCAGCCGCGATCCGAAGCCGCGCTGCACCGGCGCGGTGACGGGCGGCCCGCCGGTCTCGGTCCAGATCATGCGAAGTTTTCGCGACGCATTGTCTTCCATCACCTCCCATTCCAGCGACACCATGCCGCTATCGTTGGACAGCGCGCCGTACTTCGCCGCGTTGGTGGCGATCTCGTGCACGATCATGGACAGCACCACCGCGAGCCGCGGCGACAGCGGCAGCTTGGGGCCGCTCATCCTGACCCGCTCCGGATTGCTCAGCCGATAGGGCTGCAAGACCCGCGTGATCACGTCGGCGAGCTCCGCGCCCTGCCACTTTTCCCGGCTGAGCAGATTGTGCGCTTCCGCGAGCGCGCCGAGCCGGCCCTCGAACTTCTCGCGCTCCATCCGCGTCGCGCTGCGGAACGTCTGCGCCGCGATCGCCTGCAGGATCGCCAGCGTGTTCTTGACCCGATGGTTGAGCTCCTCGACCAGCAGATTGTGCAGCATCTCGCCGCGCGCGATAGTGGTCGCCATCCTGACCGCGAAGGCAAGTCCGATCAGAAGCAGCACCGCGCCGATGACGCTGGCAATGGCGAGGTCGCGCCACAGCGGGGCCACCAGCGAGCTTTCGGTGACGCCGGCGGCGATGATCCATCCCGTCAGCGCGGAATGCGCGAATCCCGACATCAGCGGGATGCCCTCGAGCGAGACCGTCGGCATCACCGCTTCGGATTTGTGCAACATGTCCGAGAGCACCGTGGGCGAGGCCGGCTTGCCGACGGTATCCTGCGGGTTGGGAATTCGCGCGAACACCGTCCCGCTGCCGTCGAGGAGCGACAGCGTCCATTCCGCGCCGGGGCGCTGCTTGTCGAGGATGGTCTGGAACAGCGCCAGCGGCGGACTGAACGAGATCTCGTAGACCACCTCGCCGTCGCGAACGACCGGCACCTCGACGGTGACGATCAGCTGCTTCTTCACCGAGCCCAGAAACAGGTTGGAGTATTGCGGCCGCTTGCTGACGAAGAGGCGCTCGACGATGTCGCGGTTGTTGCGCGGCGGCAGGCTCGCGGTATCGGCGCTCACCGAGGAGAACAACTGACGGCCCTTGCGGTCGGCGACCAGGATCACCCCGTCCCTGCTGTACTGGTTGAGGAAGCCCGATGCGATGCTGCGGAAGCCTTCGAAATCGCCGCTGCGCAGCGATTCGGTGAGCGTCAGCACCTGCAGGCCGTCGGTCATCCGCTGCACCTCGGCATCGAGCACGAGTCGGATGCTGCGCACCGTCTCGAGCACGTGCTGGGCCGCCTCCTGCCGGTCCTGCTCGTAGTTGCGCAGGATGGTTCCGACCGCGAAGACGATCAACGGCAGCGTAGTTCCCGCCACGAGAAGAGCGAGCCGAACGGGGAGGGAGGTCTTTGGCAAGGAGGTTTCCGGATCGACGCCCACCAGCCGCCCAACATAGGAGAAGCGTTCCGCCCGCGCCAAGCCTTTTGGATCCGAATTGGTTCGGTTCCGATGCGCTGCCGCGGCAAATCAGAGATTGCTGTCGGTGATCGCGGAACAGACCAGCGTGCGCAATTCGCGTCGGATCGGATAGGCACTCGACGGCAACACCTGGGTCATGAAAATCGCGATCAGCTCTTCGGCCGGGTCGATCCAGAACGACGTCGTGGCCGCGCCGCCCCAGGCATATTCGCCGCGGCTGCCCGGGATCAGCGTCTGGGCCGGATCCATGGTGACGGAGAAGCCGAGACCGAACCCGACGCCGTTGTAGCTCGCTTCCGAAAACAGCGACCGCGACATCGCCGGCAGGTCGACGCCGCCGGGCAGGTGGTTGGCCGTCATCAGCGCCAGCGTCTTTGGTCCGAGCAGGCGAACGCCGCCGATCTCGCCGCCATGGAGCAGCGCGCGGCAGAAGGTGAGATAGTCGCTGGCGGTGGAGCACAGGCCGCCGCCGCCGGAGATGAACGAGGGCGGCGACAGGAAGGAGCTCGTCGCCGGATCGTCCTGCAAGGTCAGCACGCCCTTTCGTGCGGCGGCATCGGCGGTCATGCCAATCTTCAGATCGGCCGAGTAGCAGGCCGCCAGCCGATGCGCCTTGGCCTGAGGCACATGGAAGCCGGTATCGGCCATGCCGAGCGGATCGAAGATGCGCTGCTTCAGAAACTGCTCGAAGGGCTGGCCCGAAATCTTGCCGATGAGATAACCGATCACGTCGGTGGAAACCGAGTAGTTCCAGGCCTCTCCGGGCGAGAATTCGAGCGGGATATCGGCGAGATCGGCGATCATTCCTTCCAGCGTTCCGGCCTTCTCGACGTCGCCGATCTTCTTTTCACGGTAGGCGGCGTCGACATTGGAGCGCTGCTGGAAACCGTAGGTGAGCCC
>NZ_JAFAVV010000875.1 GCF_019242285.1 Bradyrhizobium sp. | reverse complement strand
CGCCATCACGCCGACGATGATGAACAGATTTATCGCCACGGCGAGGTCGGCATAGAGGCCGAAGCGGCCGTAGCTCACGAACATGAAGATGAGCACGGCGGCGGTGGCGACGATGCTGGCGATCACGCCCTTCTGAATCGAGTCCCTGCCGAGATCGGGGCCGACCGAGCGCTCCTCCACGATCCGCAAATTGACCGGCAGGCTGCCGGATTTCAGCGAGATGGCGAGGCTGTTGGCGCTGTCGACGGTGAAGCTGCCGCTGATCTGGGCGGTGCCGCCAAGGATCGGCTCGTGGATGTTGGGCGCGGAGAGGACGACATTGTCGAGGATGATCGCGAACGGCTTGCCGACATTCTCCTGGGTGACCCGCGCGAAGCGGCGGGTGCCGTTGCCGTCGAAGGTGATGTCGACGACGGCGCGGCCGTCCTGCTGGTCGAAGCCCTGGCGGGCATCCGAGATCATGTCGCCGGTGATGATAGGACGGCGCTGGACGGCGATGCGGGCGCCCGGCCCGCCTTCGGCATAAGGCAATATCTGGCTGCCGATCGGGGCGCGGCCCGAGCGGATCTGCTCCGGCGTGACGGTGAGATCGACCAGGTGGAATTCGAGCCGCGCGGTGCGGCCGATCAGCGCCTTGAGCTGGTCGGGATTCTGCAGGCCCGGCACCTCGACGAGGATGCGGTTGGCGCCCTGGCGCTGGATGGTCGGCTCGCGCGTGCCGAGTGCGTTGATGCGCCGGTCGATGACGTCGCGCGCCCCGGTCATCGCCTGGTTGATCGCATTGTCGAGCCCGGCCTGGGTCGGGCGCAGGGTGACCCGATTGCCCTGGTTGGTGACGTCCCATTCGCGCACGCCGCCGAACCCGCTCGGCCGGGTCGCGTCGCGGACGACCTGCAGCGCGGTGTCGACCTGGGTCGGATCGCGGACGACGAAGCTCAGCTGGCCGCCCGCGGTCGAGACCTCGCCGATGTCGATCGAGGGGTTGTTGCCCCGCAGCGCCCGGCGGACCGTATCCTCGATCAGGGTGGCGCGCACCCGGGCGACGTCGCCCGTATCCGCCTCCAGCAGCAAGTGACTGCCGCCGGCGAGGTCTAGGCCGAGATTGACGTGGATGCGCTGCGCCCAGCCGGGGAGATAGTCCGAGACGCTCGGCGGCAGCAGGCTGGGCACGGAAAGGAGGATGCCGAAAGCGAGGATCGCCCAGATCCCGATCACCTTCCAACGCGGGAAATTCAGCATCAGTCGTTCGCCGCCTTGGCGCCGTGCGGTCGGACGTCGCTCAGCATCGACTTCACCACCCGCACCCTGACGCCCTGCGCGACCTCGAGCTCGACCTCATTCTCGTCGACCTTGGTGACCTTGCCGATCAGCCCGCCGCTGGTGACCGCGATGTCGCGCGGCTTGACCGCGCCGAGCATCGTCTGATGCTGCTTCACGCGCTTCTGCTGCGGGCGGATCATCAGGATGTAGAAGATGACGAGGATGGCGAGCCAGGGCAGGAAGGTGACCCAGGCCGGCGGGCCGGCGCCGGCGGCGCTGCTGTTGGTCGCCTGAGCAAAAGCTGGGGATTCGAACATGACTTCCTACCTGGAGAGGAGGCGGCGCGGAGGCGCTCGTCCTGAAAGCGCGGTGCGCCTATCATGGGGAGGGGCGATTGCCAAGGCAAGGCGGGCGGCCGCGATTGCCGAAGCGGGACGGGAGTGCGCTTCGGCGAGCGGGTTTGGATTGGCCTATTTTCTAAATCACGAAGAAATAGAAGAATCCGCGGTCCCGGCGGGAGCCACGTTCCTGGCACGACAATGAAACCCGATTCCGGCCCAGCGGAAAAGCGGCTCTACTTTTTCTATTTTGCGGACAGATAGAAAGCGGCGCAGAGAGGAGCGTGCCCGCGGCATCATGGGAGCCATGAAAAAGCGCCCGCGCGGCATCTGCCGGGGGCGCAGCTTCGACCATCAATTTCGCCGCCGCGTTTACACCATGGACCGGCGCGCGGCAAGTTTTCGAGGCGTTTTTGCGCGCTCTCCCGTCATGCTGAACTTGATGCAGCATCCGCCTTCCTTGCGAAGATGATCAGCGTCGACGTGCCATGGGCGAGCAATTTGCCCTCGGCCGAGCGGATATATGCCTCCACGGTTGCGATCGTGCGGCCGCGGCTCAGCTC
>NZ_JAFAVV010000824.1 GCF_019242285.1 Bradyrhizobium sp. | reverse complement strand
ACGTCCTCGTGGGTCTTGATCAGATATTGCGGCTGGCCGGCCTCGTCGAGCACGGTCATGCGGCGGGTCAGGAACAGGCGCAAGCCGTCCTTGGTCGAGATCGGATGCTCCTCGGTGAGCAGGTCGCGTTTCCTGATCGCGGCCTCGTCGCGCGCGACGATCAGCTTGGCCTCGCGCGGATTGAAGATGTCCGTCGCCGTGAGGCCCGTGACCTCCTCGCGGCGCCGGTTGAGGATCGCTTCGGCGCTGCGGTTGGCGAGCAGATAGCGGCCGTCGCTGACGCGCTCGACGATCAGCGACACCGGAATGTTGTCGACCACGAGCTCGAGGAACTTCTTGGTCTGCTCGAGTTCGCGCGACAGCGACCGGCGGTCGGTGATGTCCTCGAACAGCGCGATCAGGAATTCGGGCTCGCCCTGCCCGTTGCGCGCGATCACCCGGTTTGAGGCCAGCACGCGTTTCTCCCGGCCGCGCTCGACGATCAGCTCGCTCAGATATTGACCTTCCGGCGCATCCAGCGCAGCGCGATCCGCCGCCTCGATAGTGGCGGCAGTCTCGGGGCGAAAGATCTCGTCGGCGCGCTTGCCGACGATGTGATCGCGGGAAAACCGCGAGAATCGCTCGAAGGCGCGGTTGGCGAAGATGTAGCGGCCATCCACGATATTCTTGGCGGCGACGCAAACCGGTACGTTGTCGAGCACCGATTCCAGGAATTGCGTGGTGGAGGCGAACTGCCGGGACAGCTTGCGCTGTGCGCTGCAATCCTCATGGATCTCGACCCTGCCGCCGTTCGGCAGCGAGCAATGGCGGGCCAGGATCGCGCGCCCGTTCGGCAGCTCGGTGACGGTGCCTTCCGGCCGGGTGACCTGGCGATAGTAGTCGTCGATGCTTCCCTCGAGCAATCCGCGCTTCCGCCGAAGCTCCAGCAGCTCCGGACCGGTCATGCCGGGCTCGAGATCCGAACGCTTGAGGCCGTAGAGCTCGAAATAGCGGTCGTTGCAGTAGACGATCCGCATCTTCGGATCGGTCATGACCACGCCGTGGTTGAGGCTGTTCAGCGCGCTGCCGACATAGGCGTCGCGGCTCGCCTGCGCGCCCGTTGCCTGCTGCATCGCAGCATGGGCCCACACCGCGATCGAGCCCAGGAATGCACAGACGACGATGCCGCCGATCAGCATCTCCCAGAGCGTATCGGGACCAACCGAGACGATGACCGTTGCCGGCGCGAGCTCGCCCGCCTGCGCCCAGGCCGGCGCGCAGGCAATGACCACGGCGGCCAGGCATGCCACGGCCCGCGCAGGAATCTCGTCCTTGCCGCCTGCCTGCCCGTTCTTGCCAGCCATCAGTCACCCGCGGAATTCGGCCTCGGAGTGTCTGGCTAGACGCGTTTGGATCGGGTAAACGCCCCGCGGTGGCAGCCCTGAAATGCGACCGGAACCACGGCAATTGCCCTGACATGATTACCGCCTCGTTAACAGTGCCCCTGCTTCGGACGCGGTCCGGCCCATTCCTGAAAAAGCCATTGATGACGGTGCCACGCGGGGCAGCGCATGGAACGCGTTGACTGCGTCGTCGTCGGCGCGGGGGTGATCGGGCTCGCGGTCGCAAGACGGCTGGCGAAAGCGGGCCGCGAGGTCATCCTGCTGGAGGCGGCCGAAGGCATCGGGACGGTGACCTCCTCCCGCAACAGCGAGGTGATCCACGCGGGCATCTACTACAAGGCCGGCAGCCTGATGGCGCGGATGTGCGTGGCCGGCAAGCGCGCGCTTTACGCCTATTGCGCCGATCACGGCATCCCGCACAGGAACTGCGGCAAGCTGATCGTCGCCACGACGGCAAAAGAGGCCGAGAAGCTGCGGTCGATCCGCGTCCACGCCGAAGCCAATGGCGTCAATGACATGCGAACGCTGGCCGGCGAGGCCGCGCGCGCACTGGAGCCGGCGCTCGCCTGCGAGGCGGCGCTGCTCTCGCCGTCCACCGGCATCGTCGACAGCCATGCCTACATGCTGGCGTTGCGCGGCGACGCCGAGGCGGCTGGTGCGGCGCTCGCCATTCACACGCCCCTGCTGCGCGCGAAAGCCGCGGGCGGACGGATCGAGCTCGAAACTGGCGGCGCCTCGCCGATGACGCTGGCCTCCGGACTTCTCGTCAACGCGGCGGGCCTCGATGCACCGGCGACGGCGCGGAACATCGAAGGCATGCCGCCGGACCTGATTCCGCAAGCCTATCTCGCCAAGGGCAACTACTTCAGTTGCAGCGCCAAGGCGCCGTTCTCGCGCCTGATCTACCCGGTGCCGGAACCGGGCGGGCTCGGCGTGCACCTCACCCTCGACCTGGCGGGGCAGGCGCGCTTCGGGCCCGACGTCGAATGGGTCGACCACATCGACTACACGGTGGACCCGGCGCGATCGGAACGGTTCTATCCGGCGATCCGGAAATATTGGCCCGCGCTGCCCGACGGCGCGCTGATGCCGAGCTATTC
>NZ_JAFAVV010000627.1 GCF_019242285.1 Bradyrhizobium sp. | reverse complement strand
GACGTTGGTGCCGGGCAACAGCGGCAGATGCAGCGCCTCCATGTGCGGTGATTCCACCATCTCGGTGCTGCGCGGATCGACCACGATCAGCTTGGCGCCCTGGCGCAGCCGCTTCTTCATCCGCGAGGCGAACACCGGATGCGCGGCCGCCGGGTTGGCGCCGATCACCATGATGACGTCGGAAGCTTCGACCGAGTCGAAATCCTGCGTGCCGGCCGAGGTGCCGAAGGTGGTGGCGAGGCCATAGCCGGTCGGCGAGTGGCAGACGCGGGCGCAGGTGTCGACATTGTTGTTGCCGAAGCCCGCACGGATCAGCTTCTGCACCAGGTAGGTCTCTTCATTGGTGCAGCGTGACGACGTGATGCCGCCGATGGCGTCGCGGCCGTATTTCTGCTGGAGGCCCTTGAGCTTGGTTGCGGCGAAATTGAAGGCGTCGTCCCAGGAGACCTCCTGCCAGGGATCCTCGATGCGGTCGCGGATCATGGGCTTCAGGATGCGTTCCTTATGGGTGGTGTAGCCCCAGGCGAAGCGGCCCTTGACGCAGGAATGGCCGCGGTTGGCCTTGCCGTCCTTGTAGGGCATCATGCGCACGACTTCCTCGCCGCGCATCTCCGCCTTGAAGGTGCAGCCGACGCCGCAATAGGCGCAGGTCGTCACCACCGAATGCTCGGGCTGGCCGATCTCGATCACCGACTTTTCCGTCAGCGTCGCGGTCGGGCAGGCCTGCACACAGGCACCGCAGGAGACGCATTCGGAGCCCAGGAAGCTTTCGCTCATGCCGGGCGAGACGCGGCTGTCGAAGCCGCGGCCGGAGATCGTCAGGGCGAAGGTGCCTTGCACCTCCTCGCAGGCGCGCACGCAGCGCGAGCAGACGATGCATTTCGAGGGATCATAGGTGAAGTAGGGGTTGGACTCGTCCTTCGGCATCCAGGCCGCGTTGATCTCGCCGCCGGCCTTCTCGAACACGTGGTTCTCGCCCTGGTAGCCGTAGCGCACGTCGCGCAGGCCGACCGCGCCCGCCATGTCCTGCAATTCGCAGTCGCCATTGGCGGCGCAGGTCAGGCAGTCCAGCGGATGGTCGGAGATGTAGAGCTCCATCACGCCCTTGCGCAGCTTCTTCAGCCGCTCGGTCTGGGTATGGACCACGAGGCCGTTCATCGCCGGCGTGGTGCAGGACGACGGCGTGCCGGCGCGGCCCTCGATCTCGACCAGGCAAAGCCGGCAGGAGCCGAAGGCGTCGACCATGTCGGTGGCGCACAGCTTCGGGATCTGCGTGCCGGCTTCCATCGCCGCCCGCATGATCGAGGTGCCCTCGGGCACCGTGATCTTGTTGCCGTCGATGGTGAGCGTCACCATCGTCTCGGACTTGGAGCGCGGAGTGCCGAAATCGGTTTCCTCGATAAGCGACATGATGAAGCTCCTTATTCAGCGGCCTGCAGGCGCGTGGGCGCCGGGCCGAAATCTTCCTTGAAATGTTTCAGCGCGCTCATGACCGGGTAGGGCGTGAATCCGCCGAGCGCGCAGAGCGAGCCGAACTTCATGGTGTGGCAGAGGTCCTCGACCACGGCGAGATTCTCCGCGACCCGCTCGCCACGGCGGATCTTGTCGATGGTCTCGACGCCGCGGGTCGAGCCGATGCGGCAGGGCGTGCATTTGCCGCAGGATTCGATGGCGCAGAACTCCATCGCAAAGCGCGCCTGTTTCGCCATGTCGACGGTGTCGTCGAACACGACGATGCCGCCATGGCCGATCAGCCCGTCGCGCGCGGCGAACGCCTCGTAGTCGAACGGCGTGTCGAACAGCGCGCGCGGGAAATATGCGCCGAGCGGGCCGCCGACCTGCACCGCGCGCACCGCCCGGCCCGTGAAGGTGCCGCCGCCGATGTCGTCGACCAGTTCGCCGAGCGTGACGCCGAAAGCGGTCTCGAACAGCCCGCCATATCTGACGTTGCCGGCGAGCTGGACCGGCATGGTGCCGCGCGAGCGTCCCGTACCGAAATCGGCATAGGCCTTGGCGCCGTTGTCGAGGATGAAGGGGATCGCCGCGAACGACAGCACGTTGTTGATCACGGTCGGCTTGCCGAACAGGCCCTTGTGCGCCGGCAGCGGCGGCTTGGCGCGGACGATGCCGCGGCGGCCTTCGAGGCTTTCGAGCAGCGAGGTCTCCTCGCCGCAGACATAGGCGCCGGCGCCGACCCGCACTTCGAGATCGAAGCTGTGGGAGCTGTCGCCGATGCGGCTGCCGAGGAAGCCTGCACTCCTTGCCGACGCGATCGC
>NZ_JAFAVV010000524.1 GCF_019242285.1 Bradyrhizobium sp. | reverse complement strand
CCGATCAGATGACGGAGCCATCCTCTCGGATGGATCGCCAGCCACAGGCAATCACAGGATCGCGACCACTACCTGTTCCGTAGACTACACTTTCCGGAACGGCTCTCAAGCCGAGCAGAAAGCGTGCGAGCAGGACAGAGTCGCTGTCGACGAACACGGTTCGGAGCCAGCGGCAAAGCGGCTTCAGGCGCAGTAGCGGTTCACCCACGCCATCTTCCACTGCCTTTCCAGAATGGCGCTTATGACGCTACTGCCGTGCTGCTTAATCCAGGCTCAAGACAACACGAGCTTGGCTGCGAGCACTACGAACACTAGCGACGCCGCGCCGTTGAGCTTGGCCTCCCGCCCTGCTGCACGCCTCATCCAAGCCCCCACCTGATTGGCGAGTAGAGACACAATCGAGAAGCATAACAGCGCACAAGCCATGAAGATGGCTCCGAGGACGAGAATCTGGCCCATGACGCCGCCGCGCCCAGGGTCGGTGAACTGCGGCAGGAAAGCGAGGAAGAAGATTGCCACTTTGGGATTGGTGACATTCATCAGCGCCGCGCGTGCATAGATGGCGCGTAGCGTTGTTGTGGCTCCGTCCGCCTGAAGGGGCATCGCCGCTGCCCGGAACGCGCGCCACGCGAGATAGAGCAGGTAAGCGGCTCCGACGTATCGGAGGGCAGCGAAGGCGAGCGGTGAGGCTTGCACCAATGCCGCCAGACCAAGCGCGACGGCTGTGGTGTGAACGAGGAGGCCGCTACAGAGCCCCAAGGTGGCGAGCAATCCCGCTCTTCGACCACGCAGCATGGATTCGGTCAGGACGAACAACAGATCGGGACCGGGCACCAACGCCAGCAGGATGGATGCGGCGACAAAGGCATAGAAGCTGGACGGAATGACAATCATGCAGCGCTCACCGGGATAGAAGGCTCGTGAGCCGCACATATTCATCATCTGCGATGCAGATTGTGCGCATATTCAGCGATGATACGCAGATATTTGCGCCAAAATTCGCATATAATCACCCGCCATGCAGAAAATCCAGCAAGCGGAGAAGCAGAGTGTCCCTTGATGCTTTTGACATCCGCATCCTGCGCGCAATCCAGCGGGCAGGTGACCTTACGCACGCGCAGCTTGCGGAGCAGGTTCACTTGTCGGCCAGCCAGTGCGCCCGGCGGCTCGAACGGTTACGGCAGTCGGGCTATATCGACCGCACTGTCACGCTCCTGAATCGGGAGCGGCTGGGGCTAGCTGTGCTTGCCCACGTCCTCGTCAGTCTGCGCGAGCATCAGGGGGCGCAGAACCAAGCCTTTCGCCAGTTCGTCATCGATGCGCCGGAAGTGCTCGAATGCTACATGCAAAGCGGTGATATCGACCTGATCCTGAAAGTTGCCGTTCGCGATCTGGAAGGGTTGGGTGACTTCATTGATCGGCTGATTGCCGTCACCGGCGGGTTGGCGGCGCTGCGTTCATGCATCGTGCTCAGGTCGATCAAGACAGCGAACGAATTAGTGGTAAGCAGCGACTGAAGTTCCACCTCATCCCGACGGCCATTCTGTGCGGAATTCAAGCAGACTGTGTGAAAACTCCATACCGTAACGGCAATCAGCAATTTGCAGTCTAAAGCGGGTGCGAGCTTAAGCTATTCGTGCTCATAAGCAGCTACTGACGACCAAATCTATCGTGACTTCTACTTACGTTCGAGTTTTCGCACAGTCTGCTTGAATTATGAGGCAGAGGCATGAGCGCTTGATTGCGTCCATTCTCTTCGCTAGATTTCCTCATCGACAGAGTGGCAACTAGGGTTCCGGACGGAATGTCCGTCGCTGGACCGAGCGTTGCAGAAACCGTGGGAGTTCCACGGCTGCACCCGAGGGACAAAATCCCAGAGGCGGAGATGTCGAGATCAACCCGCGCCAGCGGCGCGTTAGGAGGTCTCGATGGCTATTGCCTCGTTGCTGCTCGTTGTGATTGCGTCTTTTGTCCATGCCAGTTGGAATCTACTTGCCAAACGGGCGGCATCGGTCGGCCCGATCTTCGTTTTTGCCTACAATCTCATAGCTTGCGTCGTATATGCACCATGGGTGCTGTATCTGCTTGGAAAAGGCGACGGTATCGCTTGGTCGCCGATGGGCGTCGGCTTCATTGTGCTCAGTGGCTTCATCCATCTGGCTTATAGTCTCTGTCTGCAACGTGGATACCAGATCGCCGACCTGTCGGTGGTCTACCCAATCGCGCGGGGAACCGGCCCGATGCTCTCGACGCTCGGCGCTTTTCTGATCCTTGGGGAAATACCCTCCGGTCATGGCGTAATCGGGTTGCTGCTCGTGGTTGCCGGAATTGGCCTTATTACCACGCAGGGCGATCTGTCCGCCTTCACGCGCCCAAGGGGGCAATCGGGCGTCAGGTGGGGAATCACGACCGGCGGTCTAATCGCATCCTATACGGTGGTTGATGCTTACACCGTAAAGGCGCTTGGTATTGCGCCAGTCCTGCTGGACTGGTTCTCAAATCTGCTGCGGTTTTTTCTTCTGGCCCCGCTGGTGATCGCCGACCCACGCCGCGCCATCGATGCAATGCGCGGTTATTGGTGGCTCGCCGTTGGTGTGGGGCTGCTCTCACCCCTGTCCTATATCTTGGTGCTGGCGGCTCTACGCTCCGGAGCGCCGCTTAGCCTTGTGGCTCCTATGCGCGAAATGTCGATGATGGTTGGTGCGCTCATGGGAATGCTGATCCTGCGGGAAAAGGTCGGTTCGTGGCGACTCCTGGGATGTGGTGTGCTGATCGTTGGCGTTATCTTGCTGTCCTCAGCCTAACGGAGCGCTAGACCGCAAGGTCATTCATTGTAGAGACCTTCCCGACATTTCGGGATGGCGGATTCCCGCCTAGTTTGAGGCATGGCGAAGCGCAAAAACTCCCTCCAGTTCGCCGCTCTTCCTTGGCGGCTCGATGACCGAGGCATGCGCCAAATCATGCTTTCTCACTTCGCGTGAGACGCATCGCTGGGTAGTTCCAAAAGGCTGGCCCATGAAAGGTAAGAAGCCAGCCGAGGTCGCCGCTCAGGAAGCCTTCGAAGAGGCTGGACTGATCGGCAAGATTGTCGGCAAGAAGCCGCTCGGCAATTTCCATTATCCCAAGCGTCTGCCGCATCGAACCATCCTTTGCGAGGTGCGCGTCTACCTGTTTCGGGTCGAGCGGCAGCTAGAGGCATGGCCCGAGATGGGGCAGCGGGAGACGAGATGGTTTGATGCCAATGAGGCAGCCGAGCTAGTAGACGAAAGCGGCCTTGCAGTGATCATCGAACGTTTTGCCGGTTGTCAGGTCCGCTTTGTCGCCTATCGGCGAGAGAAGCGTCGAGCACATCGGTGGATTTACATGCCACATGATAGTTTCGATTAGGTCATCCGTCACCGAGTTTCTTTAGAGCTTTGGTGCAGATGTTTTGATTTACGCAAATTCCTGTAGGCACGGACAGGCCGCATTTGACCCGCCAGACACGGCCTCCTAGGCTTTCTCCGCCGCTCATGGATCGGAAGCCGGTGAAAGCCCGGCACGGTCGCGTCGCTGTAATCGTTGCACGCACTCGCGCGTGCGCCTGCGAGAGTCAGACCCGCTATGAGGACGGCGACGTTCAACGGGACGCGAAAATCCCAAGGAGCCACGCTGATGTCCGACCACACGCTTGCGCCCGACGTCCTCGCCGCGCCCATCCCGGTGCGTGAAGTCCTGCCGTGGGTGCTCTTTGGCGCGCTGCTCCTGCTGGCACTCTATTTCGTCGGGGCCGAAGAGGGGGCCACGTCCATCGTCCCCGGCATGTATGTGCACGAGTTCGTCCACGACGGCCGTCACCTGCTTGGGTTCCCCTGCCATTGAGGGGGAACGCCGCAGATGGTCAGAGCCCTTCTCGTCCGGGGCATGCTGGTCGGCCTCGTGGCTGGCCTGCTGGTCTTCGCCGTTGGCAGGCTGGCGGGCGAGCCGCAAGTTGACCGGGCCATCGCGTTCGAGACGGCGATGGACGAGGCCAGGGCGAAAGCCGACATGGCGAGAGGCATGCCGGCCACGGCGCCAGAGCCGGAGCTTGTCAGCCGGGAGGTGCAGGCGAGCCTCGGCCTGTTCACCGGCGTGGTGGTCTACTCGGCCGCGTTCGGGGGCTTGTTCGCGTTGGTGTTCGCCGTTGCCTATGGCCGCGTCGGCAACTTGAGACCGCGCGCCGTCTCGGCCCTGCTGGCGCTTGGTGGCTTTCTCGCTCTGTATGTCGTGCCCAACCTGAAGTACCCCGCCAATCCGCCGTCGGTTGGCGATCCGGCGACCATTGGGCTGCGCACCGGCCTCTACTTCTCGATGATGCTGGTCTCAATCGTCGCGATGGTCCTCGCGGTGATGGCGCAGCGGCGGTTGGCGCCTCGGCTTGATGGGTGGTCCGCCACCCTGATGGCGGCCGCGGGCTATCTCGCCGTGATCGTCGTGGCCGGCCTCCTGCTGCCCGCCGTCAACGAAGTGCCGGAGGGGTTTCCTGCGGTCTTGCTGTGGCGGTTTCGCATGGCGTC
>NZ_JAFAVV010000321.1 GCF_019242285.1 Bradyrhizobium sp. | reverse complement strand
GATGACGCCGGCGATGTAGGACAGGCAGGTCTCGGACAGGTCGGCGTACTTGTTGCCGGCGAACACCGGCTTGCCTTCCTTCCAGATCGACTGGTGGCAGTGCATGCCCGAGCCGTTGTCGCCATAGACCGGCTTCGGCATGAAGGTGGCGGTCTTGCCGTAGATGTGGGCGACCTGGTGGATGCAGTATTTGTAGATCTGCATCTGGTCGGCCATCAGCGTCATGGCGTCGAACTTCATGCCGAGCTCGTGCTGGGCGGAAGCGACCTCATGGTGATGCTTCTCGACCTTGACGCCCATCTTGGACATCGCACCGAGCATTTCCGAGCGCATGTCCTGCACCGAGTCCTGTGGCGGCACCGGGAAGTAGCCGGCCTTGGTGCGGATGCGGTGGCCGAGATTGCCACCCTCGTACTCGGTGTCCGAGTTGGTCGGGAACTCCGAGGAGTCGAGCCGGAAGCCGGTGTTGTAGGGCAGGGCGGAGTAGCGCACGTCGTCGAATACGAAGAACTCGGCCTCGGGCCCGAAGAACACGGCATCGCCGACGCCCATCGACTTCACCATCGCCTCGGCCTTCTTGGCGATGCCGCGCGGATCGCGGTTATAGGGCTCGCCGGTGGTCGGCTCGAGCACGTCGCAGACCAGGATCAGGGTGGTCTCGGCGAAGAACGGATCGATCGTGGCGGTGACCGGATCGGGCATCAGGCACATGTCCGACTCGTTGATCGCCTTCCAGCCCGCGATCGAGGAACCGTCGAACATCAGGCCCTCGGCGAAGGAATCCTCCTCGATCATTCCGGCATCGAAGGTCACGTGCTGCCACTTGCCGCGCGGATCGGTAAAACGCAGATCGACGTATTTGACGTCATTGTCCTTGATTGATTGCAGGACGTCTTTGGCGGTCTTCATGAATCCCCCTCTGGCTACAGGTCGCGATCATCCGGCCGCGGGCAGCGACCGCGGACCATGCTCAATAGCGTTCGGTGGGGCTCAACACAATATCGGAACGGCCGGCGGAGCCGGCCTTTGCGTCGACTTTGAGCGACCGTCCAGGCCTGACCGCGTCGGGGCTCTAGATCGCATCGAGGCCGGATTCTCCGGTTCGGATACGGATCGCCTCCTCGATGTTGGAGACGAAAATCTTGCCGTCGCCGATCCGCCCGGTCTGCGCGGCGCGCCGGATGGCGTCGATCGCGCGTTCCACCAGGTCGTCGCCGATCACGATCTCGATCTTCACCTTGGGCAGGAAATCCACGATGTATTCGGCGCCACGATAGAGCTCGGCATGTCCCTTCTGCCGGCCAAAACCCTTGGCCTCGGTCACCGTGATACCTTGCAGACCCACCTCCTGAAGCGCCTCCTTCACCTCGTCGAGCTTGAACGGCTTGATGATGGCCTCGATCTTTTTCACGGAGCGTCTCCCGGGGGCATTTCCAGATTCGAAAAATTGCAAGTCGATGTCAGGTCGCGCATGATAAACGGGTCGTTCGATCGTCCAGTTCAGGACCGCTTGTTCGACCGTCCGATGTCCGGCAGCCGAGCCCTGAGGCCAGCCAGCCCAACGATCCGAAGCGGCTTCCCCAAAAGCAGGGTCTATGCCAAGTGCTCGACAGGCTCGATTTGCGGAATGTTATCAGACGATTAACTGGCATCTGGCTTGCTAGGTGACCGGGGGTGCAGAATAGCTAAGCCTGCGAAATAGGCAATCAGATCAATTGCTGTGCATTTGCAGTCGGCCGGCATCTGGTCGGGTTCGCAAGTGCCTGCATATGAGGCGTTTGATCGGGGTGTGTGGCATGGAGGTCTTGACGACGGCTGAAATGGAACGGGTGGACCGGCTGACCATTGCCGCCGGCACACCCGGCTTTGCGTTGATGCTGAGCGCCGGTCAGGCGGTGGCCGAAGCGGCCCAGCACCTCGTGGACGAGGGGCCGGTGCTGGTGATCGCCGGGCCCGGAAACAATGGCGGCGATGGGTTTGTCGCCGCCGCCGAGCTGGCGGCCCAGGGACGAGAAGTTTCCGTCATCCAGATGTGCGAGCGCGAGGCATTGCAGGGCGATGCGGCCTCCGCCGCGCGCGGCTGGAAATATCCGGTGCTGCCGTTCAATCCACATGCGATCGGCAGGCCCGCATTGATCATCGACGCGCTGTTCGGCGCCGGGCTGAGCCGCGCGGTCGAAGGCGAGCCGCGCGCGATGATCGAAGCGATCAATGCCAACGGCGCGCCGGTGCTGGCCGTCGACCTGCCGAGCGGCGTCAACGGCACGACGGCCGCCATCATGGGCGCGGCGGTGAGCGCCACCGAAACGGTAACATTTTTCCGCAAGAAGCCGGCGCATCTTCTGCTGCCCGGCCGTTTGCGATGCGGACGGGTGCGGGTCGTCGACATCGGCATCGACGCGCGGGTGCTGGATGAAATCAGGCCGCAGACCTTCGAGAACACGCCGCAATGCTGGCGCGAATCGTTTCCGGTGCCGCGGACCGACGGCCACAAATATTCCCGCGGCCATGTGCTGGCCCTCTCCGGCGGCATCACCGCGACTGGGGCGGCGCGGATGTCCGCCCGCGCGGCGCTTCGAGCCGGCGCCGGCCTCGTGACCCTGGCTTCGCCTCGAGATGCGCTCGCGGTCAACGCCGGCGCATTGACCGCGGTAATGGTACGCGCCGTGGATACGCCGGTCGAGCTTGGCCGGGAACTGGCCGACGAGCGCTACAATGCGGTCGTCATCGGGCCTGGCGCCGGCGTCGGTCCGCGCACGGTCGATTTCGTCCACACCGCGTTGTCGGCCGGCCGCCATATCGTGCTCGATGCTGATGCGCTGACGAGCTTCGCGGATGCCCCCGATCATCTGTTTCAGGCCGTCAAGGCGGCATCCCCGTCGCAGGTGGTGCTGACGCCGCATGAAGGTGAGTTTCCGCGGCTGTTCAGCGACATGAGCAACAAACATCCCGGCCGCTCCAAGCTCGACCGCGTGCACGCGGCGGCCGAGCGTTCCGGCGCGGTGGTGTTGTTGAAGGGGCCGGACACCACGATTGTCGCGCCCGACGGACGTGCCACCATTGCCGCCAACGCACCGCCCTGGCTTGCCACGGCCGGCGCCGGCGACGTGCTGGCCGGCATCATCGCAGGCCTGATGGCACAGGGCGTTCCGGCGTTCGAGGCCGCCAGCATCGCGGTGTGGATGCATGGCGAGGCCGCACGCGAGGCCGGGCCCGGCCTGATCGCGGAAGACCTGCCCGAGGTGCTGCCCGCCGTGCATCGCCACATCTACGACGAGTTCGGCATCGACTATTGAGCGCGCTGCAAGCGTCGTAGCCCGGATGAGCGGAGCGATATCCGGGAAACGGTGGACCCCCATATCGCTTCCGCCTTCGCTCTTCGAGCTTCGGCGGACAAGTCGCTCATGCGGGCTACGCCTGCTCAAACCAGGTATTTCGCGACCGCCGTCTCGTTCCATTCGAGACCGAGCCCGGGGCCGCGTGCGGTGAGCATGCCGTCGACGATCCGGATCGGCTCGGCCAGGATGGCGCCGGCGAAGTCCAGCACCTCGAGCCAATCCGCCGTCGGCGTCACCGCCAGCATGTGCGCGCTGGCCTCGGCGAACAGGTGGCTCGACATCGGGATGTTGGCGGCCTCGGCTTGCGCTGCGACGGCGAGCCAGCCGGTGATCCCGCCGACCTTCATCAGATCGGGCATGATGAGATCGGTCGCGCCGACGGCGATCGCCTCGGCAAAGCCGCGCGGAAACCACCAGTTCTCACCGGCCTGGATCGGGACCGCCGAGGCTGCGCGCACCCTGGCATGACCCGACAGGTTCTCCTGCGGTACCGGCTCCTCGACCCAGGTGAGGTCGTAAGGCGCGAGCCTCCTGATGCGGCGGATGGCCTCGGCCGGATCGAGCGACTGGTTGAAATCGATCATCAGCGCGACGTCGGGGCCGATCAGGTCGCGCACGCCCTTGACCACCCGCTCGTCGTTGGCGGCATCGCCATCGCCGCCCTTGATCTTGATGCCGCGAAAACCCTGGTCGAGCGAGTGGAGCAGCGCCTCCTTGTCGGCCACGGGATCGACCACGCCATAGCTGTCATAGGCGCGCACCGGCCGCGCCGCGCCGCCGAAGAGCTCGACCACGCCCTTGCCGGCGGCCTGGCCGAGCGCATCCCAGAACGCCATGTCGAGGCCCGACACCGCCATACCGACCAATCCCTGCCAGCCGAGCAGGCGGAATTTTGCGTCCATGGCGGCCATCAGGTCGCAGGGCGCGATCGCCTTGCCGGTGAGCTCGCGGCCGATCTCCTCGATCAGGCCGACCAGCGGCTTCAGCGTCATTTTCGTGTAGGCGAAGATATAGGCGTGCCCGGTGACGCCCTGGTCGGTCGCGACATCGATCAGGACCAGCGGCCCGGCATCGATGACGCCGAAGGCATTTCGCACCGGGCGTTTCAGCGGCGTGATCACCGCGCGCGCCTTCACGGCGGCGATGGCGGGAGTTTTCTTGCTCATGGGGCTCGTTCCCTCAACTGACGCCGTACCATCGCACGAGCCGCGGCGCCGACCAATCGGCACCGGCCCCCTCGATCAGGAAGCGCCCGGCATGCTCGGCGGCAAACGCGATGCGCTGGGTCTGGCCGGGCTCGACCGTGAGCGTGTCGAGCCAGAACGGCTTCCAGCCGTCGTCGAGCCGGTCGAGCAGCCGAAAATGATGACCGTGCAGATGGAAGGTCGTCGCCTTCTCGGCGCGGTTGGTGACAGCCAGCACCACGATGCGGCCGGCCTTGGCCTGAAAAGCCGGTGCGGCCGATGTGCGGAAGCTCGCCGGCGAGACCCATTCGGCGCCGCCGAGCGGAAGATCGACGCGAAGCGCGCCGCGCAGATCAAGCTCCGCCGGCAGCCCGTTCGACGGCAGCGGGGAGGGAGCCGGCAGCGGCGCCGGTCGAACCGGCGGATCGCTCGCGGTCACCAGCCGCGCGACCGCGCGGGCCTCTTTGCCGTCGTGCAGCAGGATGTCGCGCGCCGATCCCGGCGCGGAGGTCGCATCGACGAAGGCGTCGGCCCGGCCGCCCGGCGCCAGCACGATGGCGCCATTGCGGGCGAGGAAGGGTTCCGCGGGCTCACCGTCCAGGGCCATCACGCGGGCGTCGTGGCCTTCGATCTTGAGCGCGACGGCGGCGCGTTGGCAGCCATTGATGAAGCGCAGCCTCAAGCGCTCGTGAGTTCGCACGGTAATATCGGGCGACATCCGACCGTTGACGCTGTAGACGGGCGCGGCGATCTTCTCGCCTGCGTCCGGGCCGAGCCGCCAATCCTCGATCATGAACAGCTCGTCGCGATCGACCTTTGGCGGCTCGTCTTCCTCCACCACCAGGGCCAGCGGCCGCGACATCGGGCCGCGGCCGTCGGCGAGCAGCCCGAGGTCGCAGAAATGCGTGCCGGCATGGCGGAGCGGCAACGACAGAGTGGCGCCTGCCCCCGGCGCGAGCGGCGCCTGGGCGGTCAGCGGCTCGGCGGCCTGGGCGCCGTCGAGCCCATGCCAGTTCAACACGCAGGACACCGGCAGCGCGTTCTGCAGCGACAGCACGAGCTGGCCGCGCTTGAAACGCAGCGTCGGCAATGACGGTTGCAGCGACCAGACCGGAAGCTCCTGCTGGCCGCCTTGCAGCGCGATTGCGTCCAATCTGGCCACGAGCGTCAGGGATTGCGGCGGCTGCGCGGCCGCTGCCAGGGGGCGCATCCAGCCAGCCAGGGTGACGGCCGAAAATCCGGCCACGAAGCCGCGCCGGCTGGTCCAGGAAATCCGCTGTGCCATGAGACCGATGCGGACCATTTTTCGCGCGATCTGTCCAGTTGACGCGCGGCGACGGTTTGCCCTCAGGGGGCCGATTTTTTTGCTGCGAACCGGCAGACGCGTGATATAAGCCGCCGCCCGCGGGCATCGCGGCTTATCCTGATGCATCCAAAGCGGGCGTGGCGGAACTGGTAGACGCGCTGGATTTAGGTTCCAGTGACGAAAGTTGTGGGGGTTCGAGTCCCTCCGCCCGCACCAAGCGCTCTCGAGGCGTTGGCATTGGGATTTGTCGGGGACCGTTTGCCCGTGATCGGGCAGGGGCCGCCGAAAACGGCGCAAGGAAGGCGCAAGGAAACGGCACAGGCTCGACGCCCGGCGCCGATCGGATGAGAGGAAATTCCGGCCGCCCGGCCGGACGCATCGCGGAAGACGTATCGCGGAAGAAGATTTGACACCATGCAGGTCACCGAAACCCTGTCGCAGGGATTGAAGCACGAATTTCAGGTCAGCGTTCCCGCCTCCGACCTCGACGCCAAGGCGGATGCCCGTCTCGTCGATCTCAAGGACAAGGTGCGCATCAACGGCTTTCGCCCGGGCAAGGTGCCCGTGAGCCATCTGAAGAAAGTCTATGGGCGATCGGTGATGGCCGAGACCATCGATCAGACCATCCGCGATGCCAACACCCAGATCTTCAACGAGCGCGGCTTCCGCCTGGCCTCCGAGCCCAAGATCACCATGCCGACGGAGCAGAAGGACGTCGAGCAGCTCCTGACCGGCCAGACCGATCTCACCTATACGGTCGCGATCGAGGTGGTTCCGGCGATCTCGCTTGCCGACTTCAAGAGCTTCGACGTCGAGAAGCCGGTCGCCGACGTCGGCGATGCGGACGTCGATGAATCGATCAAGCGGATCGCCGAGCAGAATCGCAGCTTCGCGGACAAGGGTGATGGCGCCAAGGCGGAATCCGGTGATCGCGTCACCATCAACTTCAAGGGCACCATCGACGGCGTGGCGTTCGACGGCGGCACCGGCGAAGGCATCCAGGTCACGATCGGCTCAGGCACCTTCATTCCCGGTTTCGAGGATCAGCTCACCGGCGTCGCGGCCGGCGAGACCCGCACCTTGAAAGTGCCGTTTCCGAAGAATTATGCGAACGACAAGCTTGCCGGCCAGCCGGCCGAATTCGAGACCACCGCGACGGCCGTCGAGGCGCCGCAGCCGCTCGAGATCAATGACGAGCTCGCCAAGACGCTGGGACTGGAGTCGCTCGACAAGCTCAGGCAGGCCGTGCGCGAGCGTCTCGCTGCGGAATTCGCGGTGGCGACGCGCCAGCGCGTCAAGCGCGCGCTGCTCGATCGGCTCGACGAGACCCACAAGTTCGAGGCGCCGCCGTCGCTCGTCGACGAGGAGTTCAACCTGATGTGGAACTCGATCAAGGCCGAGATGGACTCGAGCGGCAAGACTTTTGCCGACGAGAACACGACCGAGGAGGCAGCGAAGCAGGAGTACCGCGGGATTGCGGATCGGCGGGTCCGGCTCGGTCTCGTGCTTTCGGAGATCGGCGAGAAGAACAAGATCACGGTGACCGACGAGGAGGTCAGCCGTGCGGTGATGGAGCGGGTGCGGCAGATCCCCGAGCGCGCGAAGGAGCTCTGGGATTATTATCGCAACAACCCCAATGCGCTGGCCCAGATTCGTGCACCGATCTTTGAGGACAAGGTCGTCGACTTCATCCTGGAGCTCGCCCATGTCACCGAGAAGAAAGTGTCGAAGGAGGAGCTCTACAAGGACGATGAGGAGAAGAGCGCGGCCTGACGAGAGGTAGGCGCGCGTTAAGAATGAGGGCGGGAAGCGGCCTCGCCGCACTGGGCGGGCGCGCGCGAATCGGATTCAAGTGACGTGACCTAGCCGATTGACCGGGCTTGCCGCCTGCGAAATCGGTCCATATGTGTGAGCTTGTTCTAGTCCTGCATCACGAGGCGCCCGGCCTCCACTTTGTCGCTGGCCGTCCGCCTCTGCCAACAATCCTGGGTGATTCATGCGCGATCCCGTTGAAACCTACATGAACCTCGTGCCGATGGTCGTCGAGCAGACCAATCGCGGCGAACGCGCCTACGACATCTTCTCGCGGCTGCTGAAGGAGCGCATCATCTTCGTCACCGGGCCGGTCGAGGACGGCATGTCGACGCTGGTGGTGGCGCAGCTCCTGTTCCTGGAGGCGGACAATCCGAAGAAGGAAATCGCGATGTACATCAACTCGCCCGGCGGCGTGGTGACATCGGGACTGGCGATCTACGACACGATGCAGTTCATCCGGCCGGCGGTGTCGACGCTGTGCACCGGGCAGGCGGCCTCGATGGGCTCGCTTCTGCTCGCTGCCGGTCACAAGGACATGCGCTTCTCACTGCCGAACTCGCGCATCATGGTGCACCAGCCGTCCGGCGGCTTCCAGGGCCAGGCGACCGACATCATGCTGCACGCGCAGGAAATCCTGAATTTGAAGAAGCGGCTCAACGAGATTTATGTCAAGCACACCGGCCAGACCTACAAGGCGATCGAGGATGCGCTGGAGCGCGACAAATTCCTCACCGCGGAAGCGGCCAAGGAGTTCGGCATCGTCGACAAGGTGATCGACAAGCGCGCCGAGGATCCGGCGCCGATGGCCAAGACGTCGTAGGGGCGTCGTGAGCGCTGCTCCGTAGCACTACGGATCGGCGCGGACGTTCCAGAGGCTGCGATTGCGCCGAGCTGGCCCTACCCTCCTACCGGGTGCAGGTTCCGGGTTCATGCCGGCGGGAGGCCTCGTGGCACTCAGGCAACGTCGCCCGATTTTGGAGATTTCCCTCGTGCCAATGCCTCAAATTACGGTATTGTCACGGGGCCTGTTGCACCGCCGGTTAGCGATTTCTTGATAGTCGGCTGTCAGCATGATTGGCTAGTATGATCGGGTATGATCGCGGGAGATTCGAACAAGGCCGTGATTCGCGCGGCATGTATGGCGTAGGGTCTTTTTTGGTACGGAATTTGCTCTATCTATATCCTTCCAGGCGGTGCAGAGCCAAAATGGATCGATCGGGCAGACGAGGTCGAACGGCGGACGGAGATAAGAATGAGTAAGGTCGGCGCGAGCGACTCCAAGAATACGTTGTATTGCTCGTTCTGCGGCAAGAGCCAGCACGAAGTCCGCAAGCTGATCGCGGGTCCGACCGTCTTTATCTGCGACGAATGCGTCGAGCTCTGCATGGACATCATCCGCGAGGAGAACAAGTCCTCGCTCGTGAAGTCGCGTGACGGAATCCCGACGCCGAAGGAGATCTGCAAGGTTCTCGACGATTACGTGATCGGCCAGAGCCATGCCAAGAAGGTGCTCTCGGTCGCCGTCCACAATCACTACAAGCGCCTGAACCACCAGACCAAGCACAACGACGTCGAGCTCGCGAAGTCGAACATCCTGCTGATCGGTCCGACCGGCTCGGGCAAGACGCTGCTGGCGCAGACGCTGGCCCGCATCCTCGACGTGCCCTTCACCATGGCGGACGCGACCACGCTGACGGAAGCCGGCTATGTCGGCGAGGACGTCGAGAACATCATCCTGAAGCTGCTGCAGGCCGCCGACTACAATGTCGAGCGCGCGCAGCGCGGCATCGTCTATATCGACGAGATCGACAAGATCAGCCGCAAGTCCGACAATCCCTCCATCACCCGCGACGTCTCGGGCGAGGGCGTGCAGCAGGCGCTGCTGAAGATCATGGAAGGCACGGTGGCGTCGGTGCCGCCGCAGGGCGGCCGCAAGCATCCGCAGCAGGAATTCCTGCAGGTCGACACCACCAACATCCTGTTCATCTGCGGCGGCGCGTTCTCGGGGCTCGAGAAGATCATTTCCGCGCGGGGCCGTTCGACCTCGATCGGCTTCGCGGCCCAGGTGCTGGCGCCGGAAGACCGCCGTACCGGCGAGATCTTCCGTCACGTCGAGCCGGAGGATCTCTTGAAATACGGGCTGATCCCCGAATTCGTCGGCCGTCTGCCGGTGGTCGCAACGCTCGAGGATCTCGACGAGGCCTCGCTGAAGAAGATCCTGACCGATCCGAAGAACGCGCTGGTCAAGCAGTATCAGCGGCTGTTCGAGATGGAGAACATCGAGCTCACCTTCGCCGACGAGGCGCTTGGCGCGGTCGCGCGCAAGGCGATCGAGCGCAAGACCGGCGCGCGGGGACTGCGCTCGATCCTGGAGAGCATCCTGCTCGAGACCATGTTCGACCTTCCGGGCCTGGAAGGCGTCGAGGAGGTCGTGATCTCGCGCGAGGTCGTGGAGGGAACGGCACGTCCGCTCTACATCTACGCCGATCGCTCCGACCGCGCAGTGGAAAGCAGCGCGAGCGCCTGAGAATTGGCTCGGCCCACGCAGCGGGCCGGTCAGAAAATCGTTGCGGAGAGGCGTCTCCGCAACGCGTTTGCGTAAGCGAGTAACTGCGTCAAGTCCGCATTTGGCGGGCATTTTCCGACACTTG
This sequence comes from Bradyrhizobium sp., assembly GCF_019242285.1. Taxonomy (GTDB): domain Bacteria; phylum Pseudomonadota; class Alphaproteobacteria; order Rhizobiales; family Xanthobacteraceae; genus Bradyrhizobium. Next base: position 4,560 of record NZ_JAFAVV010000321.1, on the reverse strand, counting down.
ACTCACCCCCGTCCGATAGCCACCTAATGCTATCGGCGAAGACGATTGCTCGTGCAGATTCGCCTCAACAACGATCCGGAAGCGTCCGCCTGCGCGTTCGCAGCCAGGCTGAAGTCCGGATCATCTCGGCACCTTGTGGCGGTTGCGCATGAGAGCGGGCTGCGTGCAAGGGGGCACAACAAAAGGAACAGGCCATGACGACCCCAAAACCCCGGCCAACAATCGTCCACGGCGAGAGCCACTCCTATCCCGTGTTGCCGCTCCGCGACATCGTCGTGTTCCCGCACAACATCGTGCCGCTGTTCGTCGGCCGCGAGAAATCGATCCGCGCCCTCGAAGAGGTGATGAAGAACGACGCGCTGGTTCTGCTGGCGACGCAGAAGAATGCGTCCGACGACGATCCGGGTCCGGATGCGATCTACGAGACCGGCACGCTTGCGAGCGTCCTGCAGCTCCTGAAACTGCCCGACGGCACCGTGAAGGTGCTGGTGGAAGGCCTGGAGCGCGCGCGGGTGGAGAAATACACCGACCGCGCCGACTACTATGAGGCGACCGCGGTCGCGCTCGCCGATACCGACGCGAAGTCGGTCGAGGCCGAAGCCATGGGTCGCTCGGTCGTGTCGGATTTCGAGAGCTATGTGAAGCTCAACAAGAAGATCTCGGCCGAGGTCATCGGCGTGGTGCAGGCGATCACCGATTTCGGCAAGCTCGCCGACACGGTCGCCTCCCATCTCGCGGTCAAGATCGCCGATCGCCAGGGCATCCTGGAGACGCTGTCGGTCACCACGCGCCTGGAGAAGGTGCTGGGGCTGATGGAGAGCGAAATCAACGTGCTGCAGGTCGAGAAGCGCATCCGCTCGCGCGTCAAGCGCCAGATGGAGAAGACCCAGCGCGAGTATTATCTCAACGAGCAGATGAAGGCGATCCAGAAGGAGCTCGGCGACGAGGATGGCCGGGACGAGCTCGCCGACCTCGAGGAGAAGATCAACAAGACCAAGCTCTCCAAGGAAGCCCGCGAGAAGGCCCAGCACGAGCTGAAGAAGCTGCGCCAGATGTCGCCGATGTCCGCGGAAGCGACCGTCGTGCGCAACTATCTCGACTGGCTGTTGTCGATCCCGTGGAACAAGAAGTCCAAGGTGAAGAAGGATCTGGAGGCCGCGCAGGCGGTGCTGGATGCCGATCACTATGGGCTCGAGAAGGTCAAGGACCGCATCGTCGAGTATCTGGCGGTGCAGTCGCGCGCCAACAAGCTGACCGGACCGATCCTGTGCCTGGTCGGGCCTCCCGGCGTCGGCAAGACCTCGCTCGGCAAGTCGATCGCGAAGGCGACGGGACGCGAATTCGTGCGCGTCTCGCTCGGCGGCGTGCGCGACGAGGCCGAGATCCGCGGTCACCGCCGCACCTATATCGGCTCGATGCCCGGCAAGATCATCCAGTCGATGCGCAAGGCCAAGAGCTCGAACCCGCTGTTCCTGCTGGACGAGATCGACAAGATGGGCGCCGATTTCCGCGGCGATCCGTCTTCGGCGCTGCTCGAGGTTCTGGACCCCGAGCAGAACTCGACCTTCAACGACCACTATCTCGAGGTCGACTACGACCTCTCCAACGTCATGTTCATCACGACCGCGAATACACTGAACATTCCCGGTCCGCTGATGGACCGCATGGAGATCATCCGGATCGCGGGCTACACCGAGAACGAGAAGGTCGAGATCGCGCGCAAGCACCTGATCCCGAACGCGCTCTCCAAGCACGGCCTGGATTCCAAGGAGTGGTCGATCGACGACGAGGCGCTGCTGCTGGTGATCCGCCGCTACACCCGCGAGGCCGGCGTGCGCAATCTGGAGCGTGAGCTCTCGACGCTCGCCCGCAAGGCGGTGAAGGAGCTGATGATCTCCAAGAAGAAATCGGTCAAGGTCACCGAGAAGACCCTGGAGGACTTCCTCGGCGTGCCGAAGTACCGCTTCGGCGAGATCGAGAGCGACGACCAGGTCGGCATCGTCACGGGCCTCGCCTGGACCGATGTCGGCGGCGAGCTGCTGACGATCGAAGGCGTCATGATGCCCGGCAAGGGCAGGATGACGGTCACCGGCAATCTGCGCGACGTCATGAAGGAATCGATCTCGGCGGCGGCGTCCTATGTCCGCTCCCGCGCGATCACCTATGGCGTCGAGCCGCCGCTGTTCGACAAGCGCGACATCCACGTCCACGTGCCGGAGGGGGCGACCCCGAAGGACGGTCCGTCGGCGGGTGTCGCGATGGCGACCGCGATCATCTCGATCATGACCGGCATTCCGGTTCGCCACGACGTTGCGATGACCGGCGAGATCACGCTGCGCGGCAGGGTGCTGCCGATCGGCGGCCTCAAGGAGAAGCTGCTTGCGGCTGCGCGCGGCGGCATCAAGACGGTGCTGATCCCCGAGGACAACGCCAAGGATCTCACGGAGATTTCCGATGCGATCAAGGGCGGCATGGAGATCATTCCGGTGACCCGTCTCGACGATGTCATCGCGCGTGCGCTGGTGCGCAAGCCGACGCCGATCGTCTGGGAGGAGGACACCAAGGTCCCCGTCCAGCAGGAGTCCGGCGATGAAGCCGGCGGCGGCCTGACCGCGCATTGAAGCCCACTGAATGCGGGGAACGGCGCCTTCGGGCGCCGTTCCTGTTTTTGGGAAGGAAGAAGGCACCATGCGGATCGACGGACGATGCCACTGCGGCCGCGTGACCTACGAGGCCGAGATCGACCCGGAACGCGTCTCGGTCTGCCATTGCACCGACTGCCAGTCGCTGACCGGCTCGCCCTACCGCGTGACGGTGATCTGCGACGGCGATGCCGTCCGGATGACGGGAGCGTCGGCGCGAGTCTACGCCAAGACCGCCGACAATGGCCGCACCCGCTATCAGCATTTCTGCGGCGAATGCGGCTCGCCGCTGTTCACGCACGGCGAGGGCGTACCGGATGATTGGGGCATCCGGTGGGGCTCGATCCGCCAGCGTGGCGCGCTGAGACCGCGGCGCCAGCTCTGGTGCCGCTCGGCCGCGCCATGGATCGGCGAATTGGCGGAACTGCCCGCACGGCCCGGCGATTGAGCCGATGCTTGCGCCCCGCCGGGGCGGAAGGGTAAAGAAGGCCGCTTGCGCATGATGCCATACGATCGTGCCGACAAGGGCGGTTAGCTCAGCGGTAGAGCACTGGTTTTACACACCAATGGTCGGGAGTTCGATCCTCTCACCGCCCACCAGCAAGTCTGGTTCAAGAACAACGAGTTTTCTGTTCTGTTTGCATCGCATTCAAGCGCGGTTCGAGCGTTGCGACTCTCGTTGGAGCGGAGGAAAAGACGGCCATCGCAGGCGCGAAGGGATGCGCGTGACGCAAGAAAATAGAGCGGCGGGACCGCAGCCAGCCCATTGCTTTGCGGACAGCCTGTCTGGTCCAAGAGCAGCAACGGATCAGGATCGGACCGGGAACGATCGGGCTCAGGGTCGAGCAAAGGCGGCGGAAGCTCTGGTGCCCTGATCGTAGCCGCCTCCGCCGGAACTGCGCGGCCAGCCCGCGGGCGCTTGTGTATGTTCGGCGCCGCTTCAGCGCCGTTGCCTGTTTGCACCTACGGCGTCGACGATGGCCTGTAACTGGTCAAGTGCGGAGATCTCGGCGTCAGCTCTTTCGGCCAGTTCGTGTTTGAGTCGCTCGGGAATCTCGTCGATCTCGCCAAGCGTGGCCTTGGTCATCACCTCCAGCGCTTCACGCGCCGCCGCGGCGGCACGGTTTAAACCTACGGCTTCCAGGCGCTCGTCCAGCGGCTGATCCCGGGAGCCGGATATCCCGCAAGCCTTCTCGAGTTCCTGCACTCGACACTCGAGCTCTTCGAAATCGCGCATTGTCGCCTCGAGCCTTTCGGCAAAAAGCCGCTGCTCATCTGCGTTCAACTCTGCTTCGATGCTTCGACGCGTCTCACGCTTTGGCATCGGCTATCTTCCTCGGGCAAAATGGCAAGAGAGCTTTGGCGTTGGCACACCCGAAGACTGTCGGGTCAAAAAGCGGTTCGTGAACTGGAGGAAACGGGGCCGCCCCGCCGCGCTCAAATCGGGGCTTTCCCTGGCCGACTACTTCCAATTGCCCCAGCATGAAACGACTAAGGGCCACAGTCGGCCAACCAATTGGCTACCGATGAGAAGAGGTTTGCGGAAGACCGGTTGAACACGGGAAAACACCGCTGTGCTTTGTGGGAAATGCGACAAACTGAAACGGAGAAAGAACGGAAGCATCCTGACAGCGCACCGCCTTCGAGGGCGGTATTCGTGCGCACGCCGATGACCCCCACCATGGCTGCGCTGGGTTTCAGCCGGGTCGAGGAGGGCCGACATGCGGAATCTCGGAGTCGTGGTGCTCGGCACCCGCGTTCGGAGGCTAGTCCGAAGTTTTCACTCACAAATTGCGCAAGTTGTTGACGGAGCTTGATGATTGCTCCGAACGGCATGTCAGTTACTGGACACGAACAGGATCGAACCCGAGTTGCTCGAAGGCAGCCTGCTGGAGAGCGGTTGATCTTGAGTGAAGTG
>NZ_JAFAVV010000186.1 GCF_019242285.1 Bradyrhizobium sp. | reverse complement strand
CATGTGGGTGTAGGTCTCGGTGTTGCGGTCCATCCACAACGCCATGAAGTGGCAGCCGATGCCGGCAAAGGCGCGGCTGCCTTCCGGCACCTTGGTCGAGGTGTTGTGCGGACAGCCCGAGCAGAAATAGGGCGTGCGGGTCACCGGTGCCGTCGCCTGCACCTGGCTGGCGTCTCGGCCATTGAACCAGTCGGCCTTGGCGCGCAGCATGTCGGCGATTTCGGGATTGAGGTTGAGGCGGAGCAGCCGCTCGGTCAGCGAGCTTGCCAGCGACGCGACCGACAGCTCGGCGGCGAAAGTGAGAAAGCGCTTGTCGTGGTCGTCCATCTTGCCGACGATGCGCGGGCGGACGTCATCGCGCCAGTTGAACAGCTCCTGCTTGACCTGGTTCTCGACGATCTCGCGCCGCTCCTCGATGATGAAAATCTCCTCGAGCCCGACCGCGAACTGGCGCACGCCTTCCGGCTCCAGCGGCCAGGGCATGCCGATCTTGTAGAGGCGGATGCCGATCTTGGCGGCGATCTCCGGCGTGATGCCGAGCTCGCGCATCGCCTGGCGGATGTCCTCATAGCTCTTGCCGGACGCCATGATGCCGTAGCGCGCGTTCGGCGAATCCATGGTGACGCGGTTGACCTTGTTGGCGCGGGCAAAGGCGATCGCGGCATAGCCCTTGTGGTCCTGCAGCCGGAGGTCCTGCGCGAAGCGGTCATCGGGCCAGCGCAGGTTGAGCCCACCCGGCGGCATCTCGAAATCGCCCGGGATGACAAACGGCTTCATCTCGTCGGTGAGGTCGATCTCGGCGGTGGTCTCCACCACCTCGGTGATCACCTTCATGCCGACCCAGCAGCCGGAATAGCGCGACATCGCGATGCCGAGCAGCCCCATCTCGATCATCTCGTGGATGCTGGAGGGGTAGAGATAGGGCATCAGCGCGGAGATGAAGGCATGGTCGGACTGGTGCGGGACGGTGGAGGATTTGGCGCCGTGGTCGTCGCCGGCCAGGCACAGCACGCCGCCCTTCTTGGCCGAGCCCGCGGTATTGCCATGGCGGAAGACATCGCCGCAGCGGTCGACGCCGGGACCCTTGCCGTACCAGATGCCGACCACGCCATCGTAGTTCGCGCCGGGCGAGAGATTGAGTTGCTGCGAGCCCCACACCGCGGTCGCCGCGAGGTCCTCGTTCACGCCGGGCTGGAACTTGATGTTGTACTGCTCGAGATGTTTTCGCGCGGCGAAGAGCTGCTGGTCGTAACCGCCGAGCGGCGAGCCGCGGTAGCCGGAGATGAAGGCCGAGGTGTTGAGCCCGGCGGCGCGATCGCGCCTGATCTGGGCCATGGGCAGGCGGACCAGCGCCTGGATGCCGGTCATGAAGACATGACCGGTCGACTGGGTATATTTCTGATCGAGACTGATCGGCCCCTGGTTGATGCCCATTAAAGCCCTCTCTGGCGTTGGCCCGCCCAACGTTCCTAACCTAGTGGTCGCGGCGCCGGTTGCCACTCTATGGCGGGATTTTTGCGCCCGTGCATCACAAATCGGCTCGGCAGGAGCCATGGAGCGCGAATCGCAATTTCGTGTTCGCAGAAGTCATCCGCATTTCGTTTTGTGTCGTTGCCGGCGGTGCCGGCGAAACAGCATGACGTTCCGCATGCCGCGGTTTCGCGCTATACGACTTCGCCAAAGTTTCATTTTCATTACGGAAGACATCAACCGTGCGGGTGATTCTCGCAGCCCTGTTTTTGTGCAGTGCATTGGCGCCTTCGCCGGCGTCGGCCGAACCATCCGCCGAGACGATCGAACAGGGCAAGGCGCTGGCGGTGGCAGGCGACTGCACCGGCTGCCATACCGCCGACGCCGACAAGCCGTTTGCCGGGGGCAAGCGGATCGAGACGCCGTTCGGCGCGGTCTATGCGCCAAACCTGACGCCGGACCGCGATACCGGGATCGGCGCCTGGAGCGACGCGGATTTCGTGCGCGCGCTGCGCTTCGGCGTGGCGCCGGACGGCTCGCACTATTATCCCGCCTTTCCCTACCCCTACTTCACCCGGATCACGCATGACGACATCCTGGCGATCCGGGCCTATCTCGCGACGCTCGCGCCGGTCAGCAACAAGACGCCGCCGCCGGAGCTGCGCTTTCCGGCGAATCATCGCGTGGTGATGCGGCTGTGGGACTATCTGTTCTTCCGGCCCGGCATCTACCAGCCGGACCAGGGCAAGAGCGCGGAATGGAATCGCGGCGGCTACCTCGTGCGAGGGCTCGGCCATTGCGGAGCGTGCCACACGCCGAAGAACATGCTGGGCGCCAAGAAGCGCGGACGGGCGTATTCCGGCAACGAGGTCGGCGGCTGGTACGCGCCCAGGCTCGACGCCGCCCTGCGCAGCGGGCTGAAATCCTGGAGCGTCGATGACATCGTCGAATATCTCAAGAGCGGCCGCAACGCCAAGAGCCATGCCGACGGGCCGATGGCCGAGGTCGTCGTCAACTCGACCTCGAAGATGAGCGACGCCGACCTGCAGGCGATCGCCGTCTACCTCAAGGACCTGCCGGCCGGGCCGCCGGAGCCTCAGGTCGGACCGCCCCCGGAAGCCGCGATGAAATCGGGGGCCGCGCTCTACGGCCGCGCCTGCGTCTCCTGTCATGAGCAGGACGGCACCGGCGCGCCGCGCATCTATCCGCCGCTGCCGGGCAACGCGCTGCTGCAGTCGACCGACCCCGCGAGCACCCTCCGCATCATCCTCGACGGCGCGCAGAGCGTGACCACGGAACGGGCGCCCAATCCGGGCTCGATGCCCGGCTATGCCAAGGAGTGGAGCGACCAGGAGATCGCCGACGTCGCCACCTATATCCGCAACGCCTGGGGCAATGCGGCGCCGGCGGTGACCGCCGACGAGGTCGCCAAGGCGCGGCGTATGCCGTGAATCCTCACGGCACGTCTCGCGTCGCAACCGCCCGGAACCTGGGTGCGAGTTCCCCGGCACAGGCCCGCATCCTCCTCATGCAACCCGGCCCGCGCCCGGAACCAGGGCCGACGATGGCGGTTGTCACCCGACGAAAGGAGGAGCCATTCATGAGCAACGAACGCATTCCGACCGATCCCTATGACCGGATTCCGGCCGATCCTGATGTCGAGCGTCTCGATGACCCGAGCCCGCGTGGCCGGACCGGGCTGGAGGAGGAATTCCCGGACCCCGAAACCGGCGAGCGCCCGATGACTACCGGCAAGATCGCGCTGTTTGCACTCTGCGTCGCGCTGGTGCTGGGCGCCGTGTTCTACGGCATGAACCACACCGGCAGCGACCAGGCTTCGACCACGCCGCCTTCGCAGACGGCGCAAACGGCACCATCGTCGCCACCAGCACCTTCCGGCGCGCGTGATGTCACCCCGCGCACCAACGACCAGCCCGGCATGACCACCGGCGCGGCGTCGACCAACCGCCCGACCCCGCCGCAGGCGGCCCCGCAGGGCACCGAGGCGGCGCCGAAATAACAACGATAACAGGCTCGCGAAACTGGCGCGCAGTGGCTGAAAGCCGTTGCGCGCTTTTTTTCGTCGTTGAAGCCGTTCAGCCGAACAGCTTGTTCAGCTCGCCGCCGGAATAGCCCTTGGCGAGCGCGGTGAAAGTACCGCGCTCGGCCATCTCCTTGGCCGCATCCATGAAGCCGGTCCAGGCGCAGCGGGCCAGCGCGCCGCCGACACTGATGCGGCGCACGCCGAGCGCTTCGGCCTCCGCGAGCGACAGCCCGGAGGCGCCGATCAGAAGGTTGACGGACTTCGGTGCCACCGCCTTCACCACCGCGGAGATTTCCTCCCTGGTCTTGATGCCCGGGGCATAGAGGCAGTCCGCGCCGGCTTCGGCATAGGCCAGCAGGCGGTCGATCACGAGCTTCAAGTCGGGCTGCCCCCACAGGAACGCCTCGCAGCGGCCGGTGAGCAGCACGCCGCTGTTATCGGCATCGATCGCCTGCCGCGCCGCCTTGATACGCTCGATCGCGAGGCTTCGATCGTAGAGCGGTCTTGTCTGATCCCCGGTGGAATCCTCGATCGATAACCCGGCGACCCCCGTCTTGACGCCGCGGGCGACGTTGGCGCCGACCGCCGCCGCCTCGACGGCAAAGCCGCCCTCGAAATCGGCGTTGACGGGAATGTCCACGGCCGCGCAGATCGCGGCCAGATGCGTGCAGACGTCGTCGACGGTGACGCGGTTGTCCGCCCTGCCGATGGTCCAGGCGAAGCCGGAGCTGGTCGAGGCGAGCGCCTTGAAGCCCTGATGCTGCAGCGCCTTGGCGCTGCCGATGTCGAAGGGATTGGGAATGATGAAGCAGCCCGTCTCATGAAGCTTGCGAAAACGGGCGCGCTTGTCGGACGTCGTCACCGGCATGGGGTCTCCCCTTTCTCTTCTCTCTTCCGATCGATGGCCGCGCTTAGATAGCGGCGCGGCACGGGCCGCGCCAGTGCTGCCATCTGCCGCCAATCGAACCCCGGTCAAGCCGCGACCTTGCGCAGGAAGGTGCGCTCCTCCGCAAGGATGAACTTGTTCTCCTCGGCGAAGTTGAAATTCGCCACGCCTTCCTCGTCCTGGCGCAGTCGCGCCCGATAGGCCTCGTACGCGGCCAGACTCTCGAACGAGATCAGCGCGAAGGCGATGTTGTTGGTGCCCTCGTGCGGCATGAAATAGCCGATCAGGTCGCCGCCACAGCGCGGGATGATCGAGAGCCAGCGCCTGGAATACTCCTCGAACTGCGCGCGCTTGAACGGGTCGAGCTGATAGCGGATGAAGACGGTAACGGTCATGGGTGACTCCGGCGTTACGGCATGTCATCGCGAGCGACGGCGAAGCAATCCGCCACTCCGCAATGAACGGATTGCTTCGTCGCTTCGTTCCCCGCAATGACGACGGCCGCGAGACTAGGCCCTTGCCCAACGCCGATGCTTCGGCTATCATCGAAGCATGAAAGCTGGACCCGACATCGCCATGGTCGCCTCTCTCGTCGGCGACCCCGCCCGCGCCAACATGCTGACGGCGCTTTTGAGCGGCCGCGCGCTGACCGCGAGCGAGCTCGCGCAGGAGGCCGGCGTGACGCCGCAGACCGCGAGCTCCCATCTCGCCAAGCTCGAGGCCGGCGGGCTGGTCGAGCCGGAGAAGCAGGGCCGCCACCGCTATTATCGCCTCACCGACCCCGACGTTGCCGGCGTGCTGGAGGGTCTGGCAGGATTGGCCGCGCGGGCCGGCCACATGCGTGTGCGCACCGGTCCGAAGGATCCGGCGCTGCGCCGCGCCCGCATCTGCTACGACCATCTCGCCGGCGATCTCGGCGTGCAGATGCTCGACAGCATGAGAGCGCAGAAGCTGGTGCGGCACAGGAAGCAGGAGATCGAGCTGACGGCGGATGGCGCGCGCTTCCTGGAGCAGCATCTGCAGATCTCGGAGCCCATGCTGGCGCATCCGCGCCGCCCCGTCTGCAAGGCCTGCCTCGACTGGAGCGAGCGGCGGCATCATCTCGCCGGCACGCTCGGCGCCGCCATGATGGCGCGCTTCGCCGAATTGAAGTGGGCCGCGCGGGACCCGACCCCCGGCAGCCGCGTGGTCAATTTCACCCGCAACGGCGAGAAGCGGTTCGCAGCGCTGTTTCCGAACACGCATTCGCATTAGAGGAGAGAAGCGATGGACCTGAAGGGCGTCGTTGCGTTGGTGACGGGCGGCAATGGCGGGCTGGGGCAGCGCATCTGCCACGCGCTCGCGCAGGAGGGCGCGCATATCGCGGTCATGTATGCGCGCAGCCGCGACCGGGGCCGATGCGCCTGACCAAGGCGGTGGCCCCCATCATGAAGGCCCAGGGGCGAGGCCGCATCGTCAACATCGCTTCGGTCGCAGGGCTCAGCCCGACCGGCTCTTCCATCGCTTATGCCGTGTCGAAGGCGGGGCTCATTCATCTGACGCGCTGCATGGCGGTGGCGCTCGCGCCCGAGACGCTCGTCAACTGCGTGGCACCGGGTCTCTTGGACGGCACGCGCGCGACAGCCAATCTCCGGCCCGAGCAGATCGAGCGCTCCGCATCGAGCTCGCTCCTGAAGCGGCCTGCCGACAAGGAAGACTGCGCCGACATGGTGGTCGCCATGTGCCGCACCGAAACCATGACCGGTCAGACCGTCGTCATCGACTCCGGACGCATCTTTCATTGAGACGACGGGCTTGACCAGACAGCTTCGAACGGCTCGTTCCGTGGAGTGGGTAGAATCAACGCCTGCGCCTCGAGACGACACCTCTGATTAAGGTCCGCTTAGTGGGTATAGCGGACCGGATTTGCTCGCGCTGAGTTTTCGCATTTTGACCTAAGCGGGCATGCAGCCGCTTCTGCCGAGACTGGGAATGGCATGTAAGTGTAGGACCGTGTACTACCCCCGCCTTATGGCGGCAACAAACCGACGATCTCCAGCCGACATTTTGGCCGCGCTTGGTTTTGTAACCAGCGCCGGAGCGCTATTCGCTGCCTCCTGCTGTGTTTTGCCGCTCGTACTTGGCGGATTAGGGGCCGGGGCAGGCATTTTCGCCGTCCTAGAGGTGCTCGCCGCCTATAGAACCGCCATCCTGATTCTTAGCGTTGGAATGATCAGTATCGCTTGGGCTTTCTATTTCCCCAAACCTGGCGCGAGGAGCACGGCGGTCGCGCTATCTTTGGCGTCCATCTTGGTTGTGACGGCGGCGACTTGGGACCGGTTAGAGCAGCCGCTCCTCAGGATCATTCGTACGAGCCGGTAATGCAGTCGCAATCGACCATCACCTGCCCCTCATGCGGACATGTCTCTACGGAGACGATGCCGACCAACGCCTGTCAGTTTTTCTACGACTGCAAGGGCTGTGGTGCACGTCTCAAACCCAGGGCTGGGGATTGCTGCGTCTATTGCTCCTATGGCTCTGTGCCTTGCCCGCCAGTTCAGCAAAACGGCAAGTGCTGCGGATAGCCCCGTCGTTGGCGGCCTCCAGTTCAATGTCGGCTAATGTTCAGCGTGAGGCTTTCGGCCCCTGACCCATCTCGGAAGTCGGCGCATCGGCACCAAAGCCTTCAGGCGGACGGCGGCCCAATATGAGATGCCCTGAGGTGCGCCATCAGCGCTTTCCATTTCTTCGGGCCTCCCTCCTCCAGCTGTTTGGCCCGTTTCGCCAGCACCGGATCTGCTGGGGTGTGGCGGCGGCCCCACGCGCCCACCTGAACGAGGAGCGGAACGAGCTCAATCGAGGCCTCGGTGAGGCTATAGATCGCCTTCTGCTTGTGGGCGGGGTCGTCACGCTTCGACAACAACCCGTTTTCAACCAGCCGCCTCAGCCGATCTGCTAGCACGTTCGAGGCAATACCTTCTTCCGATTTGGTGATGAGTTCGCGGAAGTGGCGCCGCCTGCCGAACATGATGTCGCGTATGACAATGAGGCTCCATTGATCCCCCAGAAGTTCAAGCGTCAGATTAATCGGGCATCCGGATCGTTGCGAGGTTCCCATACTATTCTCCACAAATCTGCTTGCAATTTAGGATCAGTTTCCCTAAAAGGGAACCGATTGCATATTGCAACTGGTTGGGAGAGTCTCGATGACAAGATCCAATGTCGCCGTTGTGCAAAAATACTTTCAGGCCTACACGGACAAGGATCGGGCGGCGATCGAGGCGGTTGTCGATGAGGCATTCCGTTTTTCCAGCCCGCGGGACAATCGGATTGATCGCGCGACCTATTTCCGCCGCTGCTGGAAGGTGAGCGAGGCCATCGTCGGGCGCAAAACGGTCCATGTGCTGGCCGACGACGATTGCGTTTTCATCACGTACGAATTGGCATTCACGTCTGGAAGAACCTCGCGCAATACGGAAATCATTACGCTACGCAACGGAAAGATCGTTGATGTCGAGGTCTATTTCGGTTGGTCAATTCCGCATGAAGCGCCCGAAGGAGGTTTCGTCGAAAGCGCCAGGGCTTGAGATTCCAAGTACCACTCCCGCGCCGACAAAATGCCCGTGTGGATCGTCTTGACTTTCCGGAAGTGGCCCGACTGAGACCCCCGGCGAGGTCCGCTATCGCGCCGCTATCAGGGGCACGGACCTCATAGGCGCCCTGATCGCCGCGCCTTGGCTGACGTTTCATTCGGTGCGCTTCCGCGTCCGGGATTCTCGGCGCCATGAAAATGCGGTATCTAGACCATCCAATATCCCAGCGTGAATCCTCCGCATCGGCCACGAGGCGCGGCGGCAAAAATGGAGAGGCAAAATGTCCAGCTCGAACGGAAAGGTCGCGGTCGTCACCGGTGGCTCCCGGGGCATCGGCGCGGCGATCGCGGAGCGGCTCGCGAGCGACGGCTTCAAGGTCGTCATCAATTATGGGGGCAGCGCGGCCGACGCGGAGGCGCTGGCGGGAAAGATCAAGCAGGCCGGCGGACACAGGCGGTGACCGCGCAAGCCGACGTCAGCGACGGCACGGCGGTGTCGCGGATGTTCGACACGGCCGACGCCGCGTTCGGCGGGGTCGACGTGCTCGTCAACAATGCCGGCATCATGCGGCTCGCGACGCTGGCCGACAGCGATGACGCATTGTTCGACAGCCAGATCGCCGTCAATTTGAAGGGCACCTTCAACACCCTGCGCGAGGCGTCGCGGCGGTTGCGCAAGGGCGGCCGCATCATCAACCTGTCCTCCAGCCAGGCCGGCCTGCTGCATCCGACCTACGGCGTCTATGCCGCCACCAAGGCGGCCGTCGAGGCCATGACCTCTGTGCTCGCCAAGGAGCTCCGCGGCCGCAACATCACCGTCAATGCGGTCGCGCCGGGACCGACCGCGACCAAGCTGTTCCTGGACGGCAAGCCGCAAGAGGTGATCGATCGCCTCAAGCAACTCGCGCCGCTGGAGCGGCTCGGCGAGCCCGTCGACATCGCCGCCGCGGTCTCGTTTCTCGCGGGCCCCGACGGCGGCTGGATCAATGGCCAGGTGCTGCGCGCCAATGGCGGGATCATCTGATCGGCCGCGATCGTCTCATCACGCGGTGTTGTTCGGCCCGTCATGCCGGGCCATGCGCGCCTTTGCTAAAGCCGGTGGCCTCGCTTCGCTTCCGGAACCCCTGATGAACCGTATCCTCGTTGCCGCGCTCGCCGCCACCCTGCTCGCCACACCGGCCCTTGCCGCGGACTATCCGCCGAGCGAGCCCTATGGCATCGATCTCGAAGGGTTTGCCTATCCCTACCCGGTCAACCTCCTCCCGCTCGTCAATGACGGTGAGCCGTTGCGCATGGCCTACATGGATGTCGCGCCGGCGCAGCCGAACGGCCGCGTGGTCGTGCTGCTGCATGGCCGGAATTTCGCGTCGAGCTACTGGGCGCCGGTGATCAGGACGCTGAGCGAGGCCGGATA
>NZ_JAFAVV010000027.1 GCF_019242285.1 Bradyrhizobium sp. | reverse complement strand
CAAAGCCGAAAGGCGGGACCGTATCGGAGCCAGAAGAGGCCTCGTCACCCCGGGCGACATCATCCCGGAATGCTGGGCGAGATCATCTCGGAATGGCGGGCGACATCAAATCGGAACGGTGGGCGACATCGAGCGGAATCAGCATCCGTATCCTGCATCCGCCAGCACACATCCAAAGCGCAAGTTGGCCGCCATCGCGCGGTCAATTTCGGCCAAAGCAATCTCCGGCTTGGACCGTGGCGTTCGGTGTTCGACTGGCACGCGAGCGCGCTTCAAACGAGACACGTCGCTTGTCAAACTGGCAGAAAGAGACGTAACGCGACCATCACTGGCACTTCGCCGCGCGCAAGCGTCAAAGACACCAGCGTTTGGCAATTTGCCGTTTTACCGAGAGCCGACGCGTATTGAGCTGCAACACCGACCGAGCGCTCACCCTTCTTCGGCAGTGAGGTGTCATCAATAACCAGCACCGCATCCCTGCCGCCGACAAGTCGGTCCGCCTGGTTGAGCAGCTCTGTCTCCAGCGGCGTAGCGTCCCAGACACCGTCCGCAATGAAATGGTGCAACTGGTCGTAGTTGCTCGTGGCAAGGCGTTCCGCCATCGGCTGAACGCTCTTGCGATCGCCAGGACCGATCAATCCCGCAACATACAGAGGACACATCCGCTGCCGCGTCTTATGACCCAGCCGGTCCAAGAACGGCATCAGCCAGCGTTCGAGTTCGTCTTCCCATCCCGGCATGGTCAGCCCTCCCGGAGCCGACCACCTATGAATCATTGAAAAATTGATTCGGGAATCCCATAAAACGCGACAAAATCAACAATCTGCCAAAGTAGTGCTAGGGCGCGGACTCATTAGCACGTTGCCAAATGCGGATTAATGCGAGCTTGACGAAGGCCAGATAGTTGGCCGCGAGTTTGTCGTATCGGGTCGCGATACGCCGACATTGTTTGATCTCTTGTTGAAGAACCGTTCGATCAAGTTGCGCGCGCGATACAGATACGGGCTGAAGCAGATCGGGTCTTTGCGATTGCGGTTCGGCGGAATGTTGGCCCAGGCGCCTTGCTGGCGGGCAAGTTCCCTGATCCAATCCGCGTCGTACCCACGATTCGCGAGCAGCATCGTTTGTGGAAGCAACGCGCTCAGAAGAACCGAACACATCCGATTGTCGTGCGCCTCACCCGGCGTGAGCGCGAGATAGACCGGCAGGCCGTTAGCGTCCACTACCGCGTGAATCTTGCTGGTCAGGCCCCCTCGCGAGCGACCCATATCTTGATTATTGTTGTCGGTGATGCAGGCTCCGTGCTGGTGCACGCGGACGACCGAGGTGTCGATCATCTGCACCGCCGCGTCATGACCGGCGGCCAGTGCATCCATGATCCGGTCCCATACGCCAGCCTGCCGCCAACGAACGAAGCGATTATAGCAAGTGGTGCGGGGACCATAGGTCTCCGGCAGATCGCGCCAGGGAGCACCTGAACGCAGAACCCAAAAGATGCCATTGAGCACGCGACGGTCATTTGCGCGCCGAACGCCGCGCGGCTTGTTCGGCAGCATCGGTTTGATGGCGGTCCATTCGTAATCGCTGAGTTCGTAGCGCATGATTCTAGGCTCCAGTTTCGGAGCTTGAATCACGTCTCGGGCAGAACCATCAACCGGCAAAACCGGACAATCGGCGTTTCCGAGAATACCCTCTAACCGGACATGACGCGGATATGACAAATCGACGCGACCCAAAGGAGACACTGACGGCTCGCTTCAACAGGCCACTCCGGCTCGCGCGCGCGACCAAAACAATTCAGTCTTCCAAGCGCAGAGCCGCTTCGATGCGCTGGATCAGCCGTTCCCGCAGCGAAGGCACCACGTTGCCGAGGACAACGAAGGTGCGGACGATGGGTAAATACGGCTCCATTGCCGCCGTCAGATCCGCGGGAGACATGCCGGCCAACCGCGCATATTCGGATTGCGCCGCGGCATTGGTAGCGCGCGGCCGCTCTGGATTGTCCGCTATTTCCGGGCCGAGTTCGGAAAGGATGATGTGCAAGAAGCCAAGCTCGAGGGCGACGGGCCCGCGCCTCGCGCCGCTCCAGTCGACGAGCCTTGGGCCTTCCGCTGTCATGATCACGTTACCGGGGCTCAAGTCGGTATGGCAAAGCCCGTCCCCCGGCGGCAAGCGATCGATCAGCGCGAGTATTTCAGTGGCGATGTGCTTCGGGAGCTTGCCGTCGTCGTGCCCTAACTCGGCCTCCATATATTCGCGCATGGAGAGGACCTCCGGCGGCAGGGGTGTCTTGTGAATGGACATGGCGAGAGCTGCTACGATCGCGCCGGCCTCTTCGAACGTCACCCCGCCGGTTCGGGTTAGCTGCAGCAGGGTCGGTCCATCGAGCCGCTGCAGCACGATGCCGAAGCGCCCGTCCAAGGTCACCTCGCCGAAAACCTCCGGCACCGGGACACCTGCGGCGAGGACGGCGCGGAGCATGCGCACCTCAAACCACGGCATCCACCGCGACACACCGGGTTTGAACAGTTTGACGACTTGCTCTGGCGCCCAGGCGTAGGCTTCGGAGTAGGCGCCTTCACCGATCTTTTCGCCCAGCGATCCCTGCATCTTTAGTCCCCGTGTTGCTGTGACCCTCACCCTATGGTAACTCGTCATAGGCGGCGAAGCGCCGCCCTTCTTCGAAGGCCATGGCTGGGCATGCCGGAGCGAGTATGTTGGCCCGGCGTAGACGGGATGACCGAGAGTCAACACCCCGCCGAGCGCAGGGCCGCCTCGACGCGCTGGATCAACCGCTCCCGCATGTCGGACCTGGCCCCGCCGAGCACGAGGAAGACGCGGGCGATCGGCAAATAGGGTTGCATCGCCGCCCTCAACGCCGCAGGGGCTAGGCCGGCCAGCCGCGCATACTCCGCCTGCAGAACTGAATTGACCGTAGCCCGCTCCGGATCGTCGGCGTATTCCGGGTCAAGCTCGGCAATCAGGACATGGCTCTGTGCAATCTCGTAGGCGGCAGGCGCCCGGGCCGCGCCGAGCCAGTCGCTCAGTTTTGGACCTTGCGCCGTCATGATCACGTTGCTGGTGTGCAGATCGGAATGGCACAGCACGTTATCGGGTGCGAGATGCTCGATCAGCGCGAGAACGCCGCTGGTGATGCGCTCCGGAAGCACGCGGCCGGCGAACCGCAATCTTGCGTCTATCGCCTCGCGCAGCGAAGGTGCCTCCGGCGGCGGTCGCGTCTTGTGAACGGCAAGGCAGAGCGTCGCAAGGATGGCGCCCGCTTGTTCACGCGTGACGGTGCCGGTGCGCGTCGCCTGTGTCAGCGCCGGCCCATCGAACAGCGGCAACACGATGCCAAAGCGACCGTCCAGGTTGACTTCGCCGAACATCTCCGGCGCCGGGCCGCCGACGGCGAACACCGCTCGGGTCATCTGCGCCTCGTGCTGGACGACCCACTGCGGGATACCTGGCTTGGACAACTTGACGACCTGAGCGGGCGCCCAGGCGTGGACATCAGCGAAGACGCCTTCGCCGATCTTGTCTCCCAGCGATCCTGGCATGCCCGTTCTCCGTGGTGCAGAGAAACGCCGGCAGCGAGCAAAAGGAATCCTCCCGTCGCGGGGCCGCCGGACACTATGATCACCTTTCAGCCTGCGGAGACCTTCGTCCACTCCGCTAAATGTTGCCAAGTCCGATGGCACTTAATGACCGAACTCGGCGCGAATTGAGACGTCCTGTTTTGACGGAGCAGCCGGCTTCATTTCCTAGGGAACAATGCTCCGAACGCAACTTCTCGAACGAGTGGTTATGAAACGGCTGGCATGAGACGAGCGTTCTAAAGTTTCAATGAGGTTCAACCGCGCGCAAGTACAATATCGAACTGCAATACGCCAAAACGATCTTGGGTAAGCGGGAGCGGCTTGGCGATCAGCAAATCGGGGTTGGCTACAGACATCAACAGCCGATCGGACGCGTTCAGTGGTTCGCCCGGAAAATACATCTGTGTAATCAGTCGCTCGAATTGCCCGCTGACTTCGAAATGAATGTGGGGCGCGCGCATCCAGTCGGGGCCCACGGGATAAGGCCCGGGCTTCACGGTTTTGATCCAGTATCCGCCATCATAGCCGGATTGAAGGATAGCAAAGCCTCTGAAGTTTGGATCCAGTGGCGCAGGGTTGGGATCATTTGGATGCACGTATCGGCCAAAGCTATTGGCTTGCCAGATCGTCAATCTTGCGGCGGGAATAGGCTCGCCCTTGTCATTAAGGACACGTCCCGTCACCTCAATGATCTCGCCCTCGGCGTGCCCCCTTTCAGTAAGGTCCCCCTGGGTGACGGGTATTGACCCCAGTGGAAAAAACGGTCCGAGAATCTGATGAGGCGTTCGCATCTTAATTCTCCGCCCTAAACCCGGACGCCTCCACGATCGGGCCCCACCGGTCGAATTCCGACTTGACCAGCCTGGCGAAATCTTCCGACGGCTCTCCGGCCGGGTCGAGAAACATCTTCGCCAATCCCGCTTTGACATCGTCGGTCTTGAGGGCGGCGCGGATAGTGGTGTTAAGGGTTTTGACCGCTTCCGCAGGCATCCTTGCCGGCACGAAGATGCCGAACCAATCGTCCTCCTCAATTATGGGATATCCGAGTTCCCTGGCCGTCGGCACATCGGGAAGCGCCGGGATACGCTGTGTTCCTGAGGTGAGCAGAGCTCGTAGCTTTCCTGACTGGGCGTAAGGCAGCGAAACGCCCGCCGGAAATATCGTCGCGGCGATCCGGCCGGCCAGCGAGTCCTGAACTGCCGCCAGCCCCTGATACGGCACATGGGTAAATTCAAACCCTGCAGCACGCGCCAGCGCGACACCAATGAAATGATGGAGCGAACCGGCGCCGATCGTACCGTACGTCGCCTGACCGGGATCGACGCGGCACCATGCTATGAAGTCGGCAAGTGTCTTTACCTGACCAGGCACCATCGGTCCCACTGCGAGCAGGAAAGGGAAACGGCAAACGGTAGTCACAGGCGTGAATTCCTGCAACGGGTCGTAGCCGAGCTTGTAGACGTGGGGAATGACGGCCATTGAAGACGATCCCGTCAAGAGCAGAGTCGTGCCATCAGCGGCACCGGACTTCACGGCTTCGAGCGCAATGCGCTCGCTTGCGCCGGGTCGATTTTCGACAATGAAGGGCGAGGCGTAATCCTTCATCGCCGTGGTAAGCAGCCTTGCCGTGACGTCCAGCGCCCCGCCGGGCCCAAAACCCACCATGATACGCGCGCCCCTAGCGCCGGTTTGTGCTTGCGCCAGTTGCCAGGCCTGCGGGACCATCGATGTCAGGGTTGTTGCAAACAGTCCAAGTGTGAAATGTCGCTTCGTGATCATGGCTGCATCCAGTCCCAAATCCCGGTCAATGGCTCGGGCTCGCTGATTGATGTTTTAACTATTTTGCGGTAACTTCGGTCTCCAGTCTTGAAGGAAAAATGCAATTTCCGTGAAATTGCCTGAAACCGGGCATCCCCGAACAATGGGTCGATCCGCGGTGGCAAAAAAGAACCGCGCTTATGATATTCCGGTTCGGTGATTATACGCTGGATGTTGTGCAAGGCTGTTTGAAGGCGGCCGATCGCGAAGTCGATTTGCGTCCCAAGAGCTTCGAGGTATTGCGCTGCCTGGTCGAAAATGTCGGACGCCTTGTCACAAAGGACGAATTGATCAAGACGGTCTGGCCGAGCACGATCGTGACCGACGAGTCGCTCGCGCGCTGCATTAGCGAAGTGCGCCAGGCGATTGGCGATGCGGATCAGACAATCATCAAGACCTTGCCGCGTCGGGGATACCGCTTTTCGAGTGCGGTCTTCCAGCATCCGGAGAACATCGGCCCCGGAGCCGTCGTCGCCTCGCCGCTCGCCGATAGCAGCGCGGGCTCCAAGCCCCGAATAACCGATCGGGCCTCCATCGCCGTACTCCCGTTTGCAAATCTCAGCGGCGATCCGCAGCAGGAGTATTTCAGCGATGGCATTACCGAAGACATCATCACAGAGCTGTCGAGGTTCTCGGAACTTGCTGTGATAGCGCGCAATTCGACGTTCCAGTATAAAGGTAAGGCGCTGGATATTCGGGATGTAGGGCGGCAGCTCGGCGTCAGTTATGTATTGGAAGGCAGCATCAGGCGCGCTGGTGATCGCATGCGCATCAGCGCACAGTTGATCGATGCTGCTTCCGGCGCTCACCTTTGGGCCGAACGGTACGACCGCGAGGTAAGCGATGTGTTCGTGGTTCAAGACGAGGTCACGCGCGCGATCGTCACGGTGCTGTCTGGTTACGTGAAGATGGCCGAAGCCGAACGCACCCTGTTGAAGCCGCCGGCGGCCTGGGAAGCCTATGATTATTACTTACAGGGTACGCGAGCATATTGGTTGGGGTTCACCGAGAGCTCGGTCGCCTCGACTTACGAAGCGCGTCGCTTCCTTGAAAAGTCGCTGTCGATCGATCCAAACTATGCACGTGCTTATGCAATTCTCGCGCGGTCCTACGTAGCCACATACCTAGAACCGCGCGATGGTGATTATTTGCTCGCAGCCGGCCTGGAGCGCGCTCATGAGTTCGCCAGAAAAGCCGTGCAGCTCGATGGCGGTCTGCCCGAAGCGCATGCCCAGTTTGGATGGGTGCTCTTGTTTCAAAGAAGACATGAAGCGGCGATCGCGGAATATGAGCGGGCCATCTCACTCAATCCCAACTTTACCGATACCAGCTTCGGTCTCTGTCTAATGTTTGCAGGTGAGCCCGAACGCGCTAGGGATATTCTGCAGGCTAATGTTCGTCTTGATCCCTTCCAGAATGCCAGCCGGCTGGGCTACATTGGCCACGCGCATTACATGTTGAATAGTTACCCGGAGGCGATACCCCCACTGCGGGAATGCGCATGGCGGATGCCCAATTTTCGCATCGTCAAACTGTGGTTGGCCTCGGCATACGCCCAGGCCGGACATTTCGCTGAAGCGCAGGCCGCAGCCGACGAAGTCCGGCGTATCGAGCCGCGATTTACCATCGACAGATGGAAAACCACCGCCGTCTACAAGAACCAGACGGACGCCGAGCACTTGTTCGATGGTCTCCGCAAGGCAGGACTATCGGAATGTTAGCACTGCACTTTGGTTATCTCCTTAGCGTCATCATGTGGCGATTTTGGACGACCGACTGAGAGAGCGTACTACCTAGATCCAGTGATGAATCTGGTGCGCCCGAGAAGGTATATTCGCGACCGGCTGCTCGTGTGAAGGGTTTCGGACGACGGCCCGCGGAGGACGGCGCCGCTTGCGCATGGGCCGTCGTCGGAAAGCCTCCAGGGAAGGAACCCGCGGGAAATTGAGGTGGAGCGGAGCCGCGCGCTATGGGGATTTGGTGTGGACGGTGCGC
>NZ_JAFAVV010000782.1 GCF_019242285.1 Bradyrhizobium sp. | reverse complement strand
TGCGTACATTGCGCGGCCTTCCTCACCTGCCCGGGTGGCGGAATTGGTAGACGCACTAGTTTCAGGTACTAGCGGGTAACTCCGTGGAGGTTCGAGTCCTCTCCCGGGCACCAGATTTCCTTTATATTTCAAATAAATAAAACTCTTTGATCGATTAATTCGAGGCACGAGTCACTTCGATTTCCGCGCGAACTATAAAAGATTCGTACGGCAAAAGTGCGCGCACGCCGTGCACCAGGCAAGCGCTCTGAACGGGCGTTTCTAGTGGCGACGGAAATTAGCTTTGCAAGTGAACTGCTGACGAAGCGGTGTAGTTACACGACTACGTAAGCCTGATCCGCACCCGCTGGGCGAAAATACCTTCAAATCGGGCCCCGCTACCACACGCTGCCGCCGTCAGTAACCGTTCGGGTGCAATAGATGACCGGCGCTGCTCCCGGACCGTCGCTGATCGGCCAAAGCGGACCTTCATCGCGGCGGTGCAGAATCCGTCAAAGCGGCCGTTCGCCGCGAGATGCGAAGGACGACGCCCTAATGAGCGGCGATGGCAATGGCACCCATCTTCGCTGAGTCCTTGCTGGTGATGATTCGGGACTGGCGCGGCGATGGCAATGGCACCCATCTTCGCTGAGTCCTTGCTGGTGATAATTCGGGACTGGCGCGGCGATGGTCTACTCTCGATCGACCTTGATGTCGCTTTCCAACGCCGGACCGCCCGATCTCACCGAAGGACCTGGAGCGACCTCTTGAGTTCGTCAACGCATTGCTGAGCCATCGGTGACTTTTCCATCTCGATGATCACGCGCTGCGGATCCTGTAACGACGAAACGTTTCCGGCCAGCGGCTGATAGTCTCCGACAGTAATACCGAGTTGGTGCATTGCGGCGTTGGCGAGAGTCGCGAACCTGAGCATCTCCGCGTCGTCTCGACGAAGCGTTTCTACCGCCTCGAGCACATGTCCTCGCTCTCCATCTGTCAATGGGCCGCCGGTACGACTCAGTGCGTTCAGCGCCGCGCCATCCCGAAATTCCCGCTCGTTTGCGTTTTCAAGCACCGGCATCAGGGAATAGAAGCGCGACATGGCGTCGACGCGATCTACCGGCATTTGTGCCAGGACTCCGGCGGAAACCGCAGCCTGAAACGCGATGTTGTCCCACGTGTGCCGGGGTGTCGCAAAGCGATCGACCGCCTCGAGCACCGTCGATCTACCCGTATTCTGTTCCACTGAACTTCGAATTGCGTCTAGGGCCTTGTCGATACATGGGGAAAGCGCAACGCGCTCCAGAACCTGTGGCCCGTCATCGCCAGAGATCTCCTGACGCATCTCCTCGGTCACGAGTCGCATCTTGTGACGCCATTCGAGACTACTGAGCGCCTGTTCGCCCGCCAAGGCGATGCCGATCCCCAGAAGGACGACGGCGACCTCACTGAAAAACTCTCGCAGATTATGTGAAGGTTTCGGCCTATGAATTTCCACATGACGCTCGCATAGGTTCCAGAACACCAGGCCGTGCTATGGCCGACGCCGCCCGCAAATCGCGGCCTCTTGATCTTCTGCAGACCGACGGAGAATGCCTTGAGGAGGCCTTGGCAGGCAATTGAGCCCTGGACTGTCCGCTTTTCTGCGTCACGATACCGGTCATTGCGGTCGGCCTCATTACCGACTACGAGCAGGCGGAGGCGATCGTCGGTACAGGGGACGCAGATCTTGCGCGCTCGCACGTACCATCCTCTATGACCCCAGGTGGCCATGGCACGCGGCCGCACATCTTAGGGGGACGCGTCCGGGCTCCCGGGCAGCATCTGCGCTCTCAGCCTAGGCAGTATCGCGCCCTCTTCGACCTCAACGGCAGCGCTGAGACATGAGGGGGGCCTCCAGATCGGCGACGCAAAGGCGTTGGCGGCGCCGAGGCGGCCTGAGCAAATCTGTGAGCTAGCGTGGCCTGGGACAGGGCCGGCAGATCGACAGCGGTCCGCTTGAGTAGCCGACATGACGACGCTCTGGGATCATCTCCCTCGGCTATCAATGTGAGGTCCGCACCGGGCCATGAAGGACGCAATGACTAAGGTCGTCTACAAGATTGTGAGGCACGACGGCGGTTGGGCGTACACAGCCTCGGGCACATTTTCAGAAACGTACCGGACGCACGATGCGGCGCGCCGCGCAGCGAATTTAGCGGCACGAGAGCAATCCTCCACCTCAGGTGAGGAACCGGCATCAATCGAATACGAGGACGAGAACGGCAAGTGGCATCGAGAGGTAGTGAAACCCGATGACCGCCCACAGACGGATGTGGAGGGCTGAAGGGGATATCGGCTTCTGTCGAGCAGAGCGGCGTGCGTGCACAGCTAGCCGACAAACAAAGGATTGGTCGTAAACGCCATCCGGTCACGATCTTGGAGTCCGGAAGCGTCGAACTGCTTCCGAAGGGTTGTTGTTACCCGCTACGAACCAAGTGAAAAAGTGCGTTCAAGCGAGCACCCGGCAATGGGTAATTCAGGGGGTAATTTCAAAACACCACTCGCGCAAGCACTTGAATCATGCCGAGGTTAGCTACGTGTTGGCAGCAAGTGGCCGTCGAATGCGGCTTCAATGACCTCAGCGAGTTCAGGCGAGGCTTCGCGGCTGTTTGGGACGCCTCCGCCCGCTTTCGGCGCCGCGCGAGCATCTTTAGCAACCAGACGGAGACGACTGGATACGATGGCCGCCCCGGCGCACACACGTAGCCGCAAACTGGATGGCGCTGCACGCTGCCGGCGCAAGTTCCTGCATGTCTTCCCTAACGGTTTTCGCGATGAGCTCTACATCAGTTGGGAGCGCGAGTACAAATGGGAAACTCATGAACGTT
>NZ_JAFAVV010000674.1 GCF_019242285.1 Bradyrhizobium sp. | reverse complement strand
CCGGTCGGGGCCGTAGGGTGGCTAGGGCGCGAAGCGCCGTGCCCACCATTATTTCAATAGCACTGCTCTGAATGGTGGGCACGCTTCTGCTTTTGCTTGGCAAGCTTTCCGTGCAAGACGGCGCTTAGCCCACCCTACCGATCGCTTCGCCGCAAGGTCCGGGACGTCGCCATCAGGCTTCGTCGGCGACGCCGTTGCGCAAGAGCCCGATCCGATCGATCTCGACCTCGACGGTGTCGCCGGGCTTCATCCACAGCGGCGGCGTGCGGCGGGAGCCGACGCCGCCCGGCGCGCCGGTGGCGATCACGTCGCCGGGCGCCGAGATCGGCGACGCTGTCGCCCCTCCACCAATCCCAGGAGGAAGAATTGTCGAGCTTGAAGCTCGCGAATTTCATCTGCTGTCCTCGGCGTTGGAATGGGACGAGCATGCCGCGATCGCGGATGCGGTGTTGGGGATGTCGAAAAGGCGGTGGAGCTCCTCACCGCACATTACCAGAAGCGGCCGACGTCATCCTGCAGGCCGAGACGATCTTTCCGGAGCTGCGTCAGGCAGAGGCAGGCGGATGATCACGCGTAGCCCGGAGCGGCCGGCGCCGCAGATGCTCTCGAGCGCGATCGTGCCTCCCAGCCGCTCGACGATCCGCTTCACGATCGACAGCCCGAGTCCGGTGCCTTCGCCCTCGGGGTGCTGGCCCCGGAAGAACGGCTCGAAAATCCGATCCATCTCGCCGGGCGCGATGCCCGGGCCGCTGTCCTCGACCTGGAACACCGCCGCGCCGTCCTGCCGGTAGACGCCGACATCGATGCGTCCTTCACGCGGCGTGAAACGTAGCGCATTGTCGAGGAGGTTGTGGATCATCGTCGTGAGCATCACCGGCTCGCCGCGAACGGTCAGCGGTTCGAGCAGCGCAAAGCCGAGATCGATGTTGCGCTCGCAGGCCTCGGCCATCAGGTCCGCGACCACCTCTTTCGTCGCGCCGTCCAGCGCCGCGAGCGGCATCCCGGTCGAGCTCGAGGCGATGGCCTCCTGCCGGGCCAAAGCAAGCAACTGCTCGAGCAGGTGCCGCGCGCGGCGCATGCCTTGCTGGAGCGCGGCGACGCGCTCCCGCATCGGTGGGGGCAGCTCGACGGAATCGAGATTTTCCGCCTGCAGGCTGAGCGCAGCGATCGGCGTGCGCAGCTCATGGGCGGCATCGGCGATGAAGCGCTTCTGCTGCTCCATGAGCCCTTGCGTTCGCGCCAGCAGTCCGTTGATCGCGGCGATGAAGGGATGCAGCTCGCGCGGCATGTTCGTGACCGGCAGCGGAGCAGGGTCGTCGGCACGCCGCGCATCCAGGTCTTCGGCCTGGCGGATCAGCGGCCGCAGCGAGGTGGCGATGACCAGCGCCGTGACCAGCATCAGGCAAGGCAACAGCGCGACGAACGGAACGAGGGTGCGGAACGCCATGTCGCGCGCAGTCTTGTCGCGGATGGCGGTTGGCTGAGCCGCGGCATAGCGGCTGCCGTCCGGCCGCGTTCGCAGCAACAGGCGGATCGGCTGACCTCTGTGGGTCGCCGTGTGCAGGCCGTCCTTCAGGGTGAAGAGCTGACGATCGTCGGCCGGGCCCCGCGGCGCCTGTCCCAATTCGATGAACTGGACCTCGGTATCCTCCTCGATGCCGTGCGCTTCCGGGACGACGCCGAGGGCGCCGCTCTGCGCCAGGCTCGCGATCTGCATCAGGAGCGAATCCTGAATCTCGATCGCCTCGTCGAACGCCGAATGGTAGGCGAAGGCGGCGCCGATCGCGCCGGTCAGGGCGATGACCGCGATCAGCCCGACATAGAGCCGGCCGCGCAACGAGCCGATCATGACGGGCGATCCACCATCCAGCCGACGCCGCGAACGTTGCGGATGACGGTTGCCCCGAGCTTCCTGCGCACGGTGTGGATCAGGAATTCGATGGCATTGCTCTCGATTTCCTCGTTCCATCCATAGATCTGCCGTTCGAGCTCGCTGCGCGACAGGATCGCGGCCGGCCGCGCCAGGAGCGCCTGCAGCAGGGCGAATTCGCGGGCGGTGAGCTGGGCCTTTCGATCGAGGAACGAGGCCTCCCGCGTCGCCGGATCGAGGGTGAGGCTGCCATTCGTCAGCAGCGCCGGCGCACCTGCGCCCTCGCGCCGGAGTACGGCACGCATGCGGGCGAGCAATTCGCGAATCTCGAACGGCTTGACCAGATAGTCGTCCGCGCCGAGATCGAGCCCATCGATGCGATCGTCGACGCCGTCGCGAGCGGTCACGATGATGACCGGCAGCCGGCATCCCTGCGTCCGCAACCTTCGCAGCACCTCACGGCCATCGAGTTTCGGCAACCCGAGATCGAGCAGCACCAGTTCGTAGGCTTCGCTTTCGGTCGCCTCGATCGCGGTTCGACCGTCCGTCACCCAGTCGACCGCATAGGCGGCGTCCTTGAGCGCCTGCGCGACGGCGGCGCCGATCATCCGGTCATCCTCGATAAGCAGCACGCGCATCGCCGGGTCCTTGATCGTCGCTCCTGGGGCCAGCTCAAGTCCTGCGGGGCCTGACTTAGCGCAGACTTAGGACGCAGTCGCTTGGGCAAATCAGGCATCTGCGGCGGTAAAATCATCGCTCTAAGGTGGGGCTAAGTTCAGCAAGGCACGTAGGCCGCGTTCGAGTTTCGAGGAGACGCACGTGCCTTCGCTCTTTCATCCGCACCCGTTGCCGACGCTGAACAAGGTTCCGGAGGTCACACTGATCTTCTGGATCATCAAGATTCTCTCCACCACGGTCGGCGAGACCGGAGCGGATTATCTCGCCGTGCATGTCGGCCTCGGTGCCAATCTGACCGCCGCCTGCATGGCGGGCTTGCTGATCGCGGTGCTGATTTTTCAGCTTCACGCGCACCGCTACGTCCCGTGGATCTACTGGCTCACCGTGGTGCTGGTCAGCATCGTCGGCACCGAGATCACCGATCTCCTGACCGACGGGCTCGAGATCAGCCTTTATGTCAGTACGGCCGTGTTCACCGTCGCGCTGGCCGCGACCTTCGCGGCCTGGTTCGCGGTCGAGCGCACCCTGTCGATCCGCTCGATCGTCACGACGCGCCGCGAGCTGTTCTACTGGATCGCCATCCTCTTCACCTTCGCGCTCGGCACCGCGGCGGGAGACCTCGCCACCGAGGCGCTGGGCCTCGGCTTCCAGCTTGGCGTCGTCGCGTTCGGCGTGCTGATCGGCTTTGTCGCCGTCTTCTATTCGTTGGGCGTCGACCCGGTGCTCACCTTCTGGCTCGCCTACATCCTGACCCGGCCGCTGGGCGCCTCGCTCGGCGATCTCTTGTCGCAATCGCGCCTCTATGGCGGCGCGGGCCTCGGCACGACCAGCACCAGCCTCGCGTTCCTCGCCGTGATCATCGTGCTCGTTGCCTGGGTGACGCTCGAAGGCGACCGATCCGAGCAGGCCGATCCGAGCCACTGAATCGGTTTCCGACTGGTCAACCGGAGCTCCGTTGAAATGACGCGCGGGCGATTGATGAGGAGAGTGCGCATGAATAGGACCTTTGTGGCCTTGACGGTCGGTGTGTTGACGCTGGCGGCCGGCGAACCTCATCGGCATGCGAGCGAGCCCGTCTTCTTCGTGCCCGTCGCCGAAGCGGCGACCTCGAAGCTCGGCGACCTCTCGCCGTTCCGGGCCATCGTGGTGGACGTCGCCGCCCTGGTCGACAAGGGTGACCTCGCGGGCGCGAAAGCGCGCATCAAGGAACTCGAGACGACGTGGGATGATGCCGAGGCCGCGCTCAAGCCGCGTGCGGCCGCCGACTGGCACACCGTCGACAAGGCGATCGATCGCGTGCTGGAGGCGCTGCGCGCCGCAGCACCGGACCCCGCGAAATGCAGGCAGAACGTTGTCGAGCTGTTGTCCGTGATGGACCAGGTCGGCAAGTCCTGAAGCGTCGTCGTTTTTTCAACATGGAGATGGATGCATGGATCAATTGAGCGAGTCGCCGACGGATTTCGAAGCGGTGGGAAAGGTTCCGGAAGTCACGCTGGGATTTTGGCTCATCAAGATTCTCGCGACGACGCTGGGTGAGACCGGCGGCGATGCGGTCACCATGTCGATGAACCTCGGCTACCTCGTCGGAACCGGAATCTTCGCGGCGATCTTCGCCGCCGCGGTTGCGGCGCAGCTCGGCGCCGGGCGGTTTCATCCGTTCCTGTACTGGTTCGTGATCGTGGCGACCACCACGGTCGGCACCACGCTCGCCGACTTCGTCGACCGCTCGCTTGGGATCGGCTATCTCGGCGGCTCGTCGCTGCTCGCGGTGCTGCTGGTGATGTCATTGCTGATCTGGTACCGCACGCTCGGAACGGTGTCGGTGGCTTCGATCCGGTCGAAGCAGGCCGAGGGGTTCTACTGGGTGACCATCATGTTCTCGCAGACGCTCGGCACCGCGCTCGGCGACTGGATGGCCGATTCCACCGGGCTCGGCTATCGCGGCGGCGCGCTGGTGTTCGCCGCGGCGCTCGCGGTCATCGCCGCCCTCAATCGGTGGACCCAGCTGTCGCGGACGGCGCTGTTCTGGGCCGCGTTCGTGCTGACGCGTCCGCTCGGTGCGACGGTCGGCGACTTTCTCGACAAGCCGATCGATCATGGCGGGCTCGCGCTCGGCCGCTATGCGGCGTCGGCGGCGCTGGCGACCGTGATGGTGCTGCTGATCCTGCTATCGCCGCAGCGGCTGAAACAGCGCGCGGCGTGAGTGCGGCCGCTACACCGCCTCGCCGCGCGCCAGCATCGCCGCGTTGCGGATCGCCGCAATGTTGGTCTGGTAGCTCTGCTTCGTTCCGCCCTTGAACACCGAGGAGCCGGCGACGAAGGCATTGGCGCCGGCGGCGGCGAGCGGGCCGGCATTGTCCGCCCCGACGCCGCCATCAACCTCGATGTCGATCGGTCGGCCGGCGGTCATCGCGCGCAGGTCGGCGACCTTGCCCAGCGCCGCGGGGATG
Organism: Bradyrhizobium sp.; assembly: GCF_019242285.1. Classification (GTDB taxonomy): domain Bacteria; phylum Pseudomonadota; class Alphaproteobacteria; order Rhizobiales; family Xanthobacteraceae; genus Bradyrhizobium. The sequence continues at coordinate 479 of NZ_JAFAVV010000674.1, read as the reverse complement.
AAGGCCTGGCCGCCGAAGCCGGGATTGACCGACATCACCAGCACGAGGTCGATCAGGTCGAGCACATATTCGATCGCGGAGGCGGGCGTGCCCGGATTGAGGGAGACGCCCGCCTTCTTGCCGAGCGCACGGACCGCCTGCAGCGAACGATGCAGATGGGGGCCGGCCTCGGCATGCACCGTGATGTGGTCGCAGCCTGCCTTGGCGAAGGCTTCGAGATAGGGATCGCAGGGCGCGATCATCAGATGCGCGTCGAAGATCTTCCTGGTGGGGGGGCGCAGCGCCTTGAAGACGTCGGGACCGTAGGAAATGTTGGGCACGAAATGCCCGTCCATGACGTCGAGGTGAATCCAGTCGGCGCCGGAATCGTCGACCGCGCGCACCTCCTCGCCGAGCTTCGCGAAATCCGACGCCAGGATCGACGGTGCGATGACGAGGGGACGGGGCGTGAACGAACTGGACATCGGGCGCTTTCCACA
>NZ_JAFAVV010000495.1 GCF_019242285.1 Bradyrhizobium sp. | reverse complement strand
CCGCGCAGCATCTCGCGTCCACCGCTCCCCGCGCCCAACGTTCGTGACGATGGCGAAACGCCCCTCTTTCGGGTACGGGATGCCGGATAATAAGCATATTTTCTGAAAAAAAGAAAGAGGAAAATTCGCGCAGGCGGGAGTGAACGGCGCTATGCGATTGAAGTGCCGGCCGAACTTACTTTTTGGGCGCAGGCGATTTGACGGGCATTTCCCGGGGTGAACAGGGCGACTGTGGTTTCACTCGGCTGATTCGGTCTCGCCGATCATCACGCCCAAGAAAAACCCCGGCCGCGTCACCGCGTTCCGGGGTCCTTCCGTCAGCCGCCGCCGCAGGCTGACACCATCAATAGCGGTCGTGATGATGGTGATGGTGATGGTGGTGATGATGATGATGATGATGCCGGTGCGGCCGCACGACGATGATCGGCCGGTGGCGGAAGTAGCCGTGATGGTGATGATGGTGGTGGTGACGATAGGCCACCTGCACCTCACCCGCAGTCTTCTCACCGGCACTCTTGTCACCCGAGATCATGGCCGGGGCTTGCGCATCCACCGCGCGCAGCGTGGCCGCTGCATTCGGGATCGGCGTCAGCAGATCGGCGTAGGAATTGGCCTGCAACGGATCGGTCGGTGTCGGCGCCGGCGTGGCCTGGGCGGTGCCCAGCGTGCCGAGCGCAGCGACCGCTCCCAAGAGTCCGGCGATCTTCTTCTCCATAAACATATCCTCCAATGCCCATAGCCCGGGAACCCAAACGCCAGGGGGCGCCCGAAGTTCCCATGCCGTGGGTCATCATTAGGCAGAGGATGCGACGCTTATGCGGTTTGCCGCGTGTCGGCATCGCGCAGGAACTGCAGCAGCAATTTGACCACCTGCTCCGGCTGCTCCTGTTGCACCCAGTGGCCGGCGTCGTCGACCAGATGGCAGCCGATCATGTTGGTGCAGGCGCGGGACTGCATTGCCTCAAAGGCGCCGGGGAACTGGTAGGTTCCCCAATCCTGCCTGCCGGAGATGAAGCAGGACGGCACGTCGATGGTGCGGCCGGACCAGATTTGCAACTCGGGAACGAACATGCCCGAGGTGCCGCAGCGATACCATTGCAATCCGCCCTGGAAGCCCGTGCGCTGATACTCGGCGGTGTAGAAGGCGAGATCGCTCTCCGGCAGCCATGGGTTGGCGGCAATCGCCTCGGCCGACGGCATCTCTTCCGCCACCGTCTCCGCCATGGTCCTGGCGAGGTCCATCACGTAATAGGTCGGCAGCGTCGCGAGCTCGGCGGCCGACCAGGATGCGAACGGATGCGGCTGGTTGGCTTTCCAGTCCGCGCTCTTGTGGTGGTAGTAGGCGCGCAGGAAATCGTGCAGGCCCTGCGGGGCCTGATGCATGTCTGCATTGGCTGCGCGAGTCGAATAGTACCATTGATAATGCTTGCGCGGCCGCGCCAGCGCGGCGAGCTCGCGATGCACCGGATCTTCCGCCGCGGGCTTCGCGGGCCGGTCCGCGACATCGAACGGCAGCGACGGCGGTCCCGTGAACGGCGCGCTCATCATCACCACGGAGGAGAACACGTCCGGCCGCACCAGCGCGCACCAGGCTGCGACCGGGCTGCCGAAATCGTGCCCGATCACCGCATCGATGCGGCGATGGCCGAAGGCCGCGATGAGCCCGAGCGCGTCGCGCACGAGGTTGAGGAAACGGAACGGCGCCAGCTCGCCGTCGTAATCCGCGCTCCAGCCGGTGGTGCGGCCATAGCCGCGCTGGTCCGGCGCCAACACGTGATAGCCGGCTTCCGCCAAATGAGGCATCACCTTGCGCCAGCTGTAGGCGAGCTCCGGAAAGCCGTGCAGCAGCAACAGGCAGGGCCTGTCCTTGGTCTCGAAGCCGGCTTCGAGCACATGCATGCGCAGGCCGTTGACGCCGTCGACGAAGCGGGAGCGGATGGCGGGAGGAAGCGGAATCGGGGAGAGATCCGTCGTGCCCATGCGCGAACTCCGATCTTTGGGGGTGGCTGCCAAAGTTGCACCAACGCGCCTTCAACGGCTTGCCACACTGCCTGCGATAATTCCAGCAAGCCCTGGAGCCGCCTGCTCGACGGCTCCCAATTGCCGGATTATTCCGTGCCGTGGATCGTGCGCCTGCGCCTCGTCGCTCGCCAATCCCGCTGCTCGGTGAGGTCTTTCTCGCGCCGTAGGCCCGAAGGCGGCAAGACGTCGGCGTTTTCGGCTTGAATCGCGGCGTCTTCGCGCGAAAATGACCGCAAATCCGATCCGGCTTGATCCGGATCATGGCGTGGCAGCGGCCGCCATGCACTGCAAGCCGATTCGAGCGGGAGATCGACGCCATGAACGTCCAGGACAATAGCCGATACCATGAGGTGCACGCCCGCTCGCTGCGAGATCCCGAGGGCTTCTGGGGCGAGGCGGCGCGCGAGATCGACTGGATCATGCCGGCGAGCAAGGTCTTCGACCCGTCGATCGGCCTCTACGGCCGCTGGTTCACCGGCGGCGTGGTCAACACCTGCTACAATGCGCTCGACCGGCACGTCGCGAACGGCCGCGCCGATCAGCTCGCGCTGATCCACGATTCACCGCTGGCTGGCAGCGTGACGAAATTCACCTATGCCGGGATGCTGAAGGAGGTGCAGGCGCTCGCGGCCGTGATGGCCGATTTCGGTGTCGGCAAGGGCGACCGCGTCATCCTCTATATGCCGATGGTGCCGGAGGCCGTCGTCGCCATGCTCGCCTGCGCGCGGATCGGTGCGGTGCACAGCGTGGTGTTCGGCGGCTTTGCCGCCAAGGAGCTCGCGACCCGTATCGACGACGCGACGCCGAAACTGATCCTGTCGGCGAGCTGCGGCGTCGAGCCCGGTCGCATCGTGCAGTACAAGCCGCTGCTCGACGAGGCGATCGCGCTCTCGGCGGCGAAACCATCGGCCTGCCTGATCCTGCAACGGCCGCAGCACGGCTGTGCTCTCGTGGCCGGCCGCGACCATGACTGGTCGACGCTGCGGCAAAAGGCGCTTGACGCCGGCAAGGCCGCGCCCTGCGTGCCGGTGGCGGCGACCGATCCGCTGTACATTCTCTACACCTCGGGTACGACCGGCAGGCCGAAGGGCGTGGTGCGCGACAATGGCGGGCACCTGGTCGCGCTGAAATGGTCGATGTTCAATCTCTACGGCATCAAGCCCGGCGAGGTCTGGTGGTGCGGCTCCGACATCGGCTGGGTGGTCGGCCACAGCTACATCGTCTACGGGCCGCTGCTCCATGGCGCGACCTCGGTGATGTACGAGGGCAAGCCGGTCGGCACGCCCGATGCCGGCGCGTTCTGGCGCGTGATCTCAGAGCACAAGGCGGTGGCGCTGTTCACAGCGCCGACCGCGTTCCGCGCCATCCGCAAGGATGATCCGGAGGGCAAGTTCATCCGGCAATATGATCTGTCGACATTCCGCACGCTGTTCCTGGCCGGCGAGCGCGCCGATCCGCCGACGGTGGAATGGGCCGAGGCGCAGTTGAAAGTGCCTGTGATCGATCACTGGTGGCAGACCGAGACCGGCTGGTGCATCGCCGGCAATCCGATCGGGCTCGGCCAGCTCCCGGTCAAGCACGGCTCGCCGACGGTGGCGATGCCCGGCTACCAGGTCGACGTGGTCGACGAAGCGGCCAAGCCGGTGGGCGCGAACAAGATGGGCTCGATCGTCATCAAGCTGCCGATGCCGCCGGGCTGCCTGCCGACGCTGTGGCAGCAGGACGATCGCTTCAGGGAGGCCTATCTCACCGAGTTCCCCGGCTACTACAAGACCTCCGACGCCGGCTACAAGGACGAGGACGGCTATGTCTTCGTGATGGGCCGCACCGACGACATCATCAATGTCGCCGGCCACCGGCTGTCGACCGGCGGCATGGAGGAGATCCTCGCCTCGCACGCGGATGTCGCGGAATGCGCCGTGCTCGGCATCAGGGATGCGATCAAGGGCGAGGTGCCCTGCGGCTTCATCGTGCTCAAGGCCGGCGTGGCGCGCGCGCCTGCCGAGATCGAGAAGGAGGTGGTGAGCCTGGTGCGCGAGAAGCTTGGTCCGGTCGCCGCGTTCAAGCTCGCGATCACGGTCGGCC
>NZ_JAFAVV010000330.1 GCF_019242285.1 Bradyrhizobium sp. | reverse complement strand
GTAGGGCGCGTAATTGCCATGCCAGGCGATCACGTCGATCGGCGAATGCGGTAGGTCGCATTTGAACAGCGATCCACCCCATTTCACATAGAGCTCGGTCGGCGTGTCCTTGTCCTCATAGGCGGCGACCGGCGTGAGGAAGTCACGTGCATTGGCGAGGCAGTTGGCCCCGATCGGCCCGCGCTCCGGCATGGTGAAGGCGCCGCCATAATTCTCACAGAGATAGGCGCGCGCCGGACCGGACGGGATCTCGACGCGGAATTTCACGCCGCGCGGGATCACCGCGATCTCGCCGGGCTCGACGTCGATGCGGCCGAATTCGGTGACGAAGCGCAGATTGCCCTGCTGCGCCACGAACATCATCTCGCCGTCGGCGTTGTAGAAGTGCTGATCGACCATCGACTTCGTGATCAGTACGACATGCGCCGCCATGCCGGCCTGCGTGTTGACGTCGCCGGCGGTGGTCATGGTCTGCACGCCCTGCAGGAAGGTCATCTCCGCCTGCGGGACCGGCGTCGGGTCCCAGCGCAACTGTCCGATCGGCAGGTCGTATTCATGGCAGGGCGCGCTGCGCCACAGCCCGGCATCGACCTCGGCGAAGCGGCCCGAATGTCTCACCGACGGGCGGATGCGGTAGAGCCAGGAGCGCTCGTTGGAGCCGCGCGGCGCGGTGAAGGGTGATCCCGAAAGCTGCTCGGCGTAGAGGCCATAGGCGCAGCGCTGCGGCGAGTTGCGCCCCATCGGCAGCGCACCGGGCAGGGATTCGGTCTCAAAACTGTTGCGGAAGCCGGACATGTAGCCCGGCGTCACATGCACCGAGCTCTGCGTGATCTTCTCAGGCGAGGTGTTGATGTTCATGCTATCCTCCTTGCAGGGCAGCCCACATGTCGCGATCGCGCTCGGCGGTCCAGATCACGGGATCGTCGATCCCCGAGGCCTCGTCGAAGGCGCGGGAGACGTTGAACGGCAGGCAGTGCTCGTAGATCGCGAAGCCGGAAAATTTCGGGTCCATCACCTCGCGCGCCGCCGCCATCGTGTCCCTGAGGTTGCGGCCTTTCGCCACGGCGAGCTCGGCCGCGCCGTAGAGCGTTGCGACGAAATCACGCGTCATCGCGATCGCCTCGCGGCCGGTATCGACGCCCTTCAGCGCATCGCCGCGGCCGGGCGCGATGGCTTTCGGATTGAAGCCGCGGATCTCGTTCAGCGTCGCCGGCCATTCGCGCAAATGCGCGTCGCCGCAATAGCAGGCGGAGTGATATTCGATCAGGTCGCCCGAGAACATCACCTCGGCGTCCGGCACCCAGGCGACGATGTCGCCGGAGGTGTGGCCGGCGCCGAGCTGCATCAGCCGCACCTCGCGCTTTCCCAGATAGATCGACATCTCGCCTTCGAAGGTCAGTGTCGGCCAGGTCAGGCCGGGGATGCTCTCCGCGTCCTGGAACAGGCGCGGGAAGCGGCCATATTCGGAATCCCAATCCTGCCGGCCGCGCTCGGCGACGAGCCGGTGAGTCTCGTCCGAGGCGATGATCGCCTGCGCCTGATAGGCCGAGGCGCCGAGCACGCGCACGGCGTGGTAGTGCGACAGCACGACATATTTGATCGGCTTGTCGGTGACCGTCTTGACCCGCTCGATCACCTTGTTCGCCATCGCCGGCGTCGCCTGCGCGTCGAACACCAGGCAGCCGTCCTCGCCGACGATGACCGCGGAATTGGGATCACCCTCGGCGGTGAAGGCATAGAGATCGGTGCCGATCTCGGAGAACGTGACCTTCTTTTCCGAGAGGTCCGTGGTCGATGCAAAACCCTTGGCCATCATTTCATTCCCTGTGCGAGGTCATTGTTGTTGCTGTTGTTGTTGGCTGGCCTCGACGACGCGGCGCCTGGCGAGCGCAATCGCTTCATGCAGCACCGCGATGTCGCCGATATGGTTGCCGAGGATCAGGACCAGGGCGGCATCGAGATCGGCACTCTGCTCGTTGCTGAGGCCGCGATGCGCCTCGACGACGGCGCGAAACGCGTCGTCCGGTCTGTCGAAATTCGAGCTGGTGGAAAGCGCCATGCCGAAACCTCAACCAAGTCCTTCGGCGCGCGCCAGCGCGGCCTCCAGCGCGGGGCGGCCCGGATGGCGGAAGCGCGCGGCGACATAGCCGTCCGGCCGCAACAGATAGGCCGTGCCCGGCTCGGCGTCGTAGCGCTTCGTCGCAAGGCCTTCGCGATCGACGTGACCCGCCTCGCCGCCGATC
>NZ_JAFAVV010000744.1 GCF_019242285.1 Bradyrhizobium sp. | reverse complement strand
CTGCGCGATTGCCGCTCCCACCGCGTTGGCGCAGTCGCCATGCGGCACGCGCACGATCTCGGAGATGCCGGGCAGGTGGTCCGGCACCAGGAAGGCGCCGCCGCCGACCGCGAGCAGCGGTACGTCGCCGGCTTCGGTCTTCATCCGGTCGATGTCGTCGGCGAGCTTGCGATGCGCGGCGGCGAGTGCGGCCTCGATCAGCGGCTTCGGCAGCGAGGCGACGCGGGCGCGGTCGCCGATCTCGACGAGGCCGGCGGCAACCGCGATGTCGGTCGCGGTGAGGCGCGTGCCGCCGAACACCAGCGCCTCCGAGGTCAAGCGGTAGCCGACGCTGACCGGCCCGACCCGCGCCGGGTCTTGCTCGACATGGCTGCCGCCACCGAGTCCGATCGACAACAGGTCGGGCATCCGGAACAGCGTCCGCACCCCGCCGACCTCGACCACCGCGTTGGCTTCGCGCGGAAAGCCGTGGCGGAGCTGGCCGATGTCGCTGGTGGTGCCGCCGACATCCACCACCATGGCGTCGTCGAGGCCGGAGAGATGCGCAGCGCCGCGCATCGAGTTGGTGGCGCCGGAGGCGAAGCTCATCACCGGAAAGGCGGTGGCGATCTCGGCCTGCATCACCGTGCCGTCGTTCTGGGTCAGGAACAGCGGTGCATCGATGCCGCTGTCGGCGATGGCTTTCCGGAACGCCGCGACCGTGGTGCGCGCGAGATCGTTCAGCGCGGCATTGAGCAGCGCGGCGTTCTCGCGTTCCAACAGGCCGATGCGGCCGAGATCATGCGACAGCGTCACCGCGACTTCCGGGCAGATCTCGGCGAGGATGTCGCGTGCGGCGGTTTCGCAGCTCGGATCGAGCGGCGAGAAGCTGGAGCAGACCGCGACCGAGCGCAGGCCCTTGTCCCTGATCGTGCGCGCCGCGGCCTTCAGTCCGGCGATGTCGAGCGGCATGAACGGCCGGCCGTCGTAATCATGACCGCCCTCCAGCATGAAGATCTCGCCACTCACCAGCGCGGCGAGATCGGCCGGCCAGTCGCAGAACGGCGGCAGCGAGGCGGAGGCCGGCATGCCGATGCGGATCGCCGCGACCTTCTGCAGATGGCGACGCTGCACCACGGCGTTGACGAAATGCGTGGTGCCGATCACCACCGCGTCGACCGGCACGGCGGATGGCGGATTGGCGCGCAGCGCCTTCAGCGCATCGAGAATGCCCGAGGTGACGTCCTCGGTGGTCGGGCGCTTGACGGAGTGCACCACCTTCTCGTCTGCGAGCAGGACGGCGTCGGTGTTGGTGCCACCGACGTCGATGCCGATACGCTTCATCAAGCCTGAGCTCCCGCCGCGGGAAAGAGGGAATGGAAATCGAGGTCGTAGCCGAAGGCGCGGGGGCCGACGAATTCGAGGCCGCGCGGGCTGGTCAGCACCGCCGGCGCCGGCAGCGCCACCACGGTGACGCGCTGGCCGTAGCGCACGGTCTCGGTGCCGATGCCGTGGCCGTTGACGCTGTCGAGCACGCAGATCAGGTCGGGACAGGTCGCAATCGGCGTCTCGCCGCGCCAGGCTACGATCCATTCGTTCTGGAACGAGAGCTTCAGCCGCTCGCCGCGATCCGCGTCGCTGCCCTCCACGACCGCGCTGCCGCGCAAGAATCCCTCGGTGGTGCGGCGGGCGACATCGACGATCTTGCCGGTGAACAGCTTCTTGCCGCCCTCGCTGTCGAGCAGGGCGGCGATCGGGTCTTCGTGACAGCGGTTGGCCTCGCGCACGGCATAGCCGATCCGGATCGCCTTGCTGGTGGTGAAATGGATGCCCCAGTCCTTGACCTCGCGCCCGGTGCGCGGCGCCTTGCTGGTCGAGGCGATCGAGCCCATCTCGACGCAGATCTTGCGGCTGGCGCGCTCCATCCATTTCCAGCTCGGCACTTTCGTCACGACAGCTTCGATGCCGCGGGGATCGTACAGCGTGCAGGGATAGGGCTTCAGGTCGCCGATCGCGACCGACGTCATCTGCGCCTCGGGAAAGGCGCGGCCCATGCAGTCGGCGTCGACCACGGGAATGCCGAGATGCACGGCCGCCATCAGCGCCTGCACGCCGTTGCCGCCGCCGATCTCGACCGACATCACCGCGCGAAACTGGATGCCGTTGATCTCCTCCTGCATGCGCACGGCTCGCGCGATGTTGCGGCTGTCGGCGAGCCGCTCCTGGCCGACCAGCGGTGCGCCCATGTTGGAGACCACCGCGACGCGGTCGTCGTCATCGAGATCGAGCGGCGACATCAATTGCACGCGGTGGCCCTCGGCATAGAGCCGGCGCAGATTGAGCAGGCCGAGATAGGGGCTGCCGCCGCCGCCGGTGCCGAGAATCCAGGCGCCGACCGCGAGCGCCTCGATGTCGTCGAGGCTGACCGGCTTCGAACTCGCCTCGCTCACGAGATCAGCTCCTCGACCACGCGCGCGGCCGCCGCGATCGAGAGGATGACCGGGCCGCCATAGATCTTTCGCACCCGCGCCTTGTTGGCGCTGGAGTAGCTCATGCAGTCGAGCACCACGAGGTCGGGCGCCTTCTCGGCCATCGCGCGCGCGGCTTCGTCGACCGCATCGTCATCCGAGCCCGGCGTCAGCGTGACGCCGACCACCTCGACGTCCTCGCGCTGCCATTTCTTCGCGATCAGTTCGGTCTGCTCCACCAGTGGGGAGAACACGCCGAGCCGTCCCTTCGGCAGCACCGCCTCGACCAGGCGATGCAGCACGGCGGAGGGCAGGATCACCAGCCCTTCGGGCGCAAGATTGGGGAACTTGCCGGTGCAGGCGAGCATCGCGACGTCGATGCCCTCGGCCTTGAAGCGGGCGAGCTGCGCATTGGCGCGGCCCTCGACCGCCTTCTTGCTGATGCGGACATTGTCGCCACCTGGCAGCATCGTGAACAGCGCGTCGGCGCCGTCGACCGGCGGAATCGCGTCGATCTCGGCCCGGCTCATGCCGTCGAGCGCGCCGCGCAGTTCGAGGGTGGTGCCGGGCGACAGCACGGCACTGATTTCGGCTGCCATCGACGGTCGCGGGCTCTGCCCGATCACCACGACTCCCATACGCTTGTGCTTCAATGGCTGGTTCATGATTTCAATCCTTCAGCATGACGAGGTCGGTTGGATTCCAGTCCAGCCTGACGGTGCTGCCGGGCGCGAACAGATTGCCATTGCCGCCGTTCGGCTGCTGCGCCAGCACATGATGGCCACTGTCGAGCGCGATCCGGTACAGCACCGCGCCGCCGAGAAAATTCGTGCTCTCGACCGTGCCGGTTGCGCAGGCCGGCATATCGCCGCCGGCGGAGAGCCGGATTTTCTCCGGCCGCAGCGCGACGGAGAGGATACCGCTTGCGGAGGCGTCCGCGGCCGCAGGCAGCGCCAGGGTCAGCCCGTTGCCGGCTGCCAGCGCCGGCCCGGCGGCGGTCGCCACGCGCTCACCGCGAAAAATGTTGGTGTCGCCGATGAAGTCGGCGACGAAGCGCGTCGTGGGTTGATCGTAGATCTCGACCGGCGTGCCGACCTGCTCGACCCGGCCGCGATTCATGACGGCGATGCGGTCGGACATCGCCAGCGCCTCCTCCTGGTCGTGGGTGACGAACACCAAAGTGAGACCGAGGCTCTTCTGCAACCGCTTCAGTTCGAACTGCATCTGCTGGCGCAGCTTCTTGTCGAGCGCGCCGAGCGGCTCGTCGCAGAGCAGCACGCGCGGCTCGATCACGATGGCGCGGGCAAGCGCCACGCGCTGCTGCTGCCCGCCGGAGAGCTGGCCGGGGCGGCGATCTTCCAGGCCCGACAATTCGACCATGGCGAGCGCCGCCTTCACCTTGGCCGCGATCACAGCCTTGTCGAGGCCGCGCATGCGCAGGCCGAAGGCGACGTTCTCCGCCACCGTGCGATGCGGAAACAGCGCGTAATTCTGGAACACCATTGCCATGTCGCGCCTGTGCGCCGGCACATGGGTGATGTCGGCGCCATCGACGCGGATCGCGCCGGCGCTCGGGTTGTCGAACCCTGCGATCATGCGCAGCGTCGTGGTCTTGCCGCAGCCGGACGGGCCGAGCAACGAGAAGAACTCGCCGCGTCGGATCTCCATCGCGATCGTGTCGACCGCGCGCACGCCGCCGTCGAAGACCTTGCTGACATCATCGATCTCGATCGTCGCGCTCATGCCCGGAAGATCCGGTTGACGCGGGAGTCGATCTCGTCCTTTTGCGCATTGTACCACTTCCAGTCGACCTGGATCAGCTTTGAGACTTTGTCCGGGGTCGTCAGCAGTTTCGCATCGTATTTGGCGTCGAGCTTCACCGTCTTGTTGGCCGGCGAATACCACACGGTCTCGGCCAGCCGCTTCTGCACCTCCGGCCGCAGCATGTAGTTCACATAGGCGTTGGCGAGCTCCTTCATCTTGCTGCCGGGCGTGATCGTCAGCACCTGCTCCAGCGACAGCACGCCCTCGCCGGGCGTGATGAAGTCGATCGGCTGGTTCTGCCCGTCATAGCGATAGATGCCGGAATCATGGATCACGGCGAGACCGACCTCGCCGGACAGGAGCAGCTTCTCCATCGCGCCGGTGAAATCGACGAGCTTGATCGGCTTCAGCTTCTCGAGCGCAGCATAGGCGGCATCGAGATCGGTCTGGCCCTTGCCGTAGAGCGTGCCGCACATCATCAGGAAGGCTTGGCCCAGGCTGTTGACCGGGATCACATAGCCACCGCGCACGCCGTTATATTTCGCGTCCC
>NZ_JAFAVV010000968.1 GCF_019242285.1 Bradyrhizobium sp. | reverse complement strand
TGCGGCAGCGCTGAGCCTGATCCTGCTGCTGATGACCATCGCGCTCTATGCCGGGTTCGCCAAGCTGCTCGGCCTCGACCGGCTGAAGCTGCTCTAGCCATGCTGCTCTCGCCCTACGCCACGACCGGCGACCGCCTCCGTCTGGGGCTGCTGCTGCTCTGGTGCGGGTTGACGCTCATTTTCCTGGTGGTGCCGATCTTCGTGCCGGTGCCGCTCTCCTTCAACGGCGGCTCGTTCTTCACCTTCCCGTTGGCGGGAGTTTCGACCCGGTGGTACGCCGAGGTGCTCGGCACCGAGCGCTGGCGCGCCGCGATCGGCAACAGCCTGCTGATCGGGTCGGGCGCGACCGTCCTTGCGACCATCCTGGGAACGCTCACCGCGATCGGCTTGTCCGATCCGAAGTTCCCGGCGCGGCGGTTCGTCGTGCCGCTCCTGATTTCGCCCCTGATCGTTCCGGTCGTCGTGACCGCCGTCGGGACGTATCTCTTCTATGCCCGCATTGGGCTCGCCAACACCTATGCCGGCATCATCCTTGCTCACACCGTGCTGGCGAGCCCCTTTGTCGTGGTGACTGTCGGGGCGAGCCTCTCAGGGTTCGATCGCAACCTGATGCGGGCGACGTCGATTCTTGGAGCCAAGCCGCTGACCGGTTTCCTCAGAGTCATGCTGCCGCTGATCCTGCCCGGCGTATTGTCCGGCGCGGCCTTCGCCTTTGTGACGTCGTTCGACGAGGTGGTCGTCGTACAGTTTCTCGCCAACGCCCAGCAGCGCACCCTGCCGCTCGAAATGTTCACCGGTCTGCGCGAGCAATTGAGTCCGGCGATCACGGCGGCCGCGACCTTGATGATGGGTCTGTCGATCCTGTTGCTGATCGTCGCCAATTTGCTCGCCCGCCGATCGCGGCAAGCTGGCGCTCCAGCCGAGTAAGGCCTTGTTGCATGTCCTACCGCACAACGATCAACGGCACGCGCTGGAGCTTTCACGACCTCAAGACGCTGCTTGCCAAGGCGTCGCCGGCCCGCTCCGGCGATGCGCTGGCCGGCGTCGCGGCCAGGAGCGCGATCGAGCGTGTCGCCGCCCAGATGACGCTGGCTGATCTTCCGCTCAAGACCTTCCTCAATGTCGATCTCGTGCCGTATGAGGAAGATGAGGTCTCCCGTCTGATCCTCGACAGCCACGACCTCTCGGCATTCGAACCCGTGTCCCATCTGACCGTCGGCGGGTTCCGCGAATGGCTCCTCGACAGCGGGACGACGACAAGCCGTCTGACGGCGCTTGCCCCCGGTCTAACCCCCGAAATGACCGCCGCAGTCTCCAAGATCATGCGTGCGCAGGACCTCATCACGGTTGCCGCCAAATGCAGCGTCGTAACCGCGTTTCGCAACACGATCGGGCTGGCCGGCCGGCTCTCCACGCGGCTGCAACCGAATCATCCGACCGACGACTCCCGTGGAATTGCGGCGAGCCTGCTAGACGGACTCCTGTTCGGAGTCGGCGACGCGGTGATCGGCGTCAATCCGGCGACCGATCGCGTGCAGGACTATGTGCGGATCGTCAGCCTGCTCGACGATGTGCGGGACCGCCTCGGTATTCCGACGCAGACCTGCTGTCTGGGTCATGTCACGACCGCGATCCAGGCCATCAATCTCGGCGCCCCGGTCGATCTCGTCTTTCAATCCATCGCCGGCTCGGAAAAAGCCAATCGCGGGTTCGGGATCAGCCTCTCCGTCCTGGCGGAGGCCCGCGATGCCGCGCTTTCACTGGCTCGCGGCACGGTCGGCCGGAACGTCATGTATTTTGAAACCGGACAAGGCAGTGCATTGTCCGCCGACGCGCATTTTGGCATCGACCAGCAGACGATGGAAGCGCGCGCCTATGCGATCGCACGGCGGTTCACGCCGCTGCTCGTCAACACCGTCGTCGGCTTCATCGGTCCCGAATATCTCTACAACGGCAAGGAAATCACGCGGGCCGGGCTTGAGGATCATTTCTGCGGCAAGCTGCTCGGCGTGCCGATGGGATGCGACGTCTGCTACACCAACCATGCCGAGGCCGATCAGGACGACATGGATATGCTGCTGACGCTGCTCAGCGCAGCAGGTGTCACCTTCGTCATCGCGGTCCCTGGCGCTGACGACGTCATGCTGAACTATCAGAGCCTGGCGTTTCACGACATCCTCTACGCCCGCCAGACTCTCGGTCGGAGATGCGCTCCGGAGTTCGAGGATTGGCTGACGCGGATGGGGCTCACCGACTGGGACGGTCGTCTGCTCGAGAAGGCGGCGTCCGGAGCGATCGACCCGGCCATCGCGCTGATCGAGACGATGAAAGCCTGACGATGCGAGACGATCCGCCGCATGAAAGCGATCAACTCGCCGTGCTCGACAAGCTCGCGAGCCTGCGACGCTTCACACCGGCGCGCATTGCGCTCGGGCGAAGCGGGTCCGGGCAACTGACTGAGACGAGCCTCCGCTTCATGCTCGATCATGCCCGCGCGCGCGACGCCGTTCACGCCACGCTCGATTTCGATTCGATCGGGCAATTGCTTCGCGAGCGGGACTGGAGCGTCGTTGCCGTCCGAAGCGCTGCGGCCGATCGGGCCGAATATCTGCGTCGCCCGGATCTGGGACGCCACCTATCGCCCGAGGGGCGTCTTGCCATCGAGAGCCAGCGGCGTGGCGACGATGTCGCGATCGTCGCCGCCGATGGTCTCTCCGCTTCGGCCATCGAAATCAACCTTCAGCCACTGCTCGATCATCTGCGGCAGCTGTTGTTGGCCCGGGGCCTCACGATCGGTCCCCTCGTTCTGGTCGAGCAGGGACGCGTCGCAATCGGCGACGAGATTGGTGAACTGCTTGGCGCGAGGCTGGTCGTCGTCCTGATCGGCGAACGTCCGGGTCTGTCCGCGGCGGACTCGCTCGGCGCCTACATGACGTGGCGGCCACGGATCGGCACGATGGATTCGCGCCGAAATTGCATATCCAATATTCGCCCCGCAGGTCTGCCACCGGAAGAGGCCGCGACACAGATCGTCGGCGTGATCGAGCTGGCATTCAAGCATGCCGTGACGGGCGTCCAGCTAAACGACTTGCGGGGAGATGAAGCAATCCCTGTGGTCGGGCCTCGAGAATAGGCAAACCAAATCGGCGCCCCAGCCAATTGGTAGGTATTTTCAATCTCACGGTGCATGCTGCACCCGCTATAATGAATGGAACACCGGCGTCTGGAGCGATCCAGTCGCCGTGCCATGAGCCCGAGTTGCACGACTTCAAAGATGGCGCGCAAAATTCAGAACCCTAGGTCGGCTCGGTCAGGAATCCTATAAGATCGTAGGCTGGCGTGTCGTTGCAACGGACCCACCTCGTCCTTGAGGCCAAATCCTACTCTCGCGGGGCCTCATCATGGTCTCACAGCAACCGATGGATAGGCCGCAGATTTCTTTGCGCACGACCTTGCCGCGG
>NZ_JAFAVV010000795.1 GCF_019242285.1 Bradyrhizobium sp. | reverse complement strand
GCGGTATTTGTGGGCGCGGGCGCGCGCGGCGATGTGGTCGAGGATGATGCGCGCCATCTCGCGGGCGTCCGCCGACCAGTCGGCGTCGCGCGCGGCGACCAGATTGGCCTGGCTCCTCAGGATCACGCCGTCGTCGAGCACCTTGAGCCCGTTGGCGGCGAGGGTGGCACCCGTCGTGGTGATGTCGACGATCATCTCGGCGGTGCCGGTCGCGGGCGCCCCCTCGGTCGCGCCCGCGCTCTCGACGATCCGGTAGTCGACCACGCCGTGGCTCGCGAAGAAATTGCGGGTGAGGTTGATGTACTTGGTCGCGACCCGCATGCGCCGGTTATGCTGCTCGCGGAAGCCGGTGGTGACGTCGTCGAGATCGGCCATGGTGCGGACGTCGATCCAGGCCTGCGGCACCGCGACCACGACATTGGCGTTGCCGAAGCCGAGTTGCTCGATCAAGAGCACGCGCTTCTCGGCGTTGGGGATGGTCTCGCGCACCAGGTCTTCGCCGGTGACGCCGAGATGCACGGCGCCGCTCGCGAGCTGGGCGGCGATCTCGCTCGCCGATAGGTAGGCGATTTCGACCTGGTCGTAGCCCATCATGGTGCCGCGATATTCGCGAGCGCCGCGGGGCTTGGCCAGCGCCAGCCCCGCCTCGGTGAAGAAGGCTTCCGCGTTCTCCTGCAGCCGGCCCTTGGAGGGGACCGCGACGACGAAGAGCGCGCTCACGTCCGCCTCCCGCTTCTCGTGGTGGCCGGTGCCTTGGCGAGCCGCGTCAGCGCCTCGACCCAGACCGAGAAGCCGACCGCGGGGATCGGCACGGCCGATCCGAGCTGCGTCATCAATCCATCATAGCGGCCGCCGGCGACCAGCGGCTCGGCGTCGTGGCCCGCGGCATGCAGCTCGAACTCGAAGCCGGTGTAGTAGTCGAGCCCGCGCCCGAAGGCGGTGGAGAAGCGCGTGTTGCGGACATCGATGCCGCGCGCCGCCATGAAGCCGACCCGGCTCTCGAACAGGTCGATCGCGGCGTCGAGCTCGAGCCTGGCGTCGGAGGCGAGGGCGCGCAGTTGCGCCACCGCGTCGTCGGGATCGCCCGAAATCGCGAGGAAGCGCTTGAGGATGGCGAGTGCGTCGCGCGGCAGCGCGCCGCCCTTCAGCGTTGCCTGTTCGAGGAAGCGGTCGGCGATCTCCGCCGTGGTGCGGCCGCCGACATGGCTTGCGCCCGCAATCGACATCAGGTCGGTCACCAGCGCGAGCGCCGCCTTGCGGTCGCTGCCTGCGAGCGCGGCAAGCACGCCCTGATATTCGTTGTGGCCCGGGCCGGTCGCGAGCGTGAGCTGCTCGATATCTTCGGCGAGATTGATCTTGCGGTTGAAATCCTTGACCAGCCGGCGCCGCCATACCGGATAGAGCTTCAGCGCGTCGATCAGCGCGTTGAACAGGGCGACGTCGCCGGTGCGGATCTCGACCTCCGTGACGCCGAAGGCGTGAGTGGCCTCCAGCGCCAGGGCCAGCATCTCGGCATCGGCCGCGGCGCGATCCTGCCGCCCGAAGGATTCGATGCCCGCCTGCAGGAACTCGCTCGGCCGGCCCCAGCGATAGCGGAACACGGCACCGAGATAGGAAAAGCCGGCCGCCTCGCCGGCTCGCGGCGAGGCGAGATAGTCCCGCGCCACCGGGATCGTGAGATCGGGACGCAAGCAGAGCTCCTCGCCGGTCGGATCGGTGGTGAGGTACAGGCTCTTGCGGATGTCCTCGCCGGATAGGTCCAGGAACGGCTCGGCCGGCTGCAGGATGGTGGGCTCCGCGCGCGCATAGCCCGCCTGGGCAAACGACTGCAGCAGCGCATCCGCCCAGTTGGTGGAGGCGGTCGCAGCACCGGTTGCGGCGTCGGTCGAGGTCATTTCGGCGTCCGGTCAGGTGAGAGAGGCTGGTTCCAATAGCCATTTGGCGCCAGCCCCTTAGCATGGCCCCGAGACGGTTTCGACAGGGATCGGGCACCTCGCTTAATGATTCGACGAGACGTTCTGCGATGTTGAGCGCTGCCGTTCGCCAACGGAAGCGCGCTCCCTCCCCCCTCTCGTCCGCCGAAGCCCGCCTTCGGGGCGAAGGCGGATGCGGGGGAGGGTCGGGGAGGGAGCAACCGCAAACTCGATGCATCCGAATCGGGGAAAAACTCTCTTTGCCGACAAACGTAGAGCGCGCCGTGTGGCACCCCCCTCCCTAGCCCTCCCCCGCAAGGGGGGAGGGAACTCCACTTCCGTTGCCGCGGCTGATGGGCCCGACCTCGCTACCCCAATCCCCGAGCGTTGCCTGCACCAGGGCGAGCGCGGCGACGGCGGCGGTGTCGGCGCGCAGGATGCGGGGGCCGAGGGCTAGCCGCACGATGAGCGGCTGGCCCAGCAGCAGCGCGCGCTCCTCCTCGGCAAAGCCGCCCTCCGGGCCGATCAGGATGTCGATGCCCGCAGCGCTACCCGCCGCCCGCAGTGCGACCACTGGATCGGTCACCTCGGCCGCCTCGTCGCAGAACACCAGGAGCCGGGCCGAATCACGTGTTGCCAGGAACCGCTCGAGCGGAACCGGCTCGCCGACCTCGGCCAGGCTGAGGATACCGCATTGCTCGGCCGCCTCGACGACATTGGCGCGCATTCGCTCGCCATTGATTCGCGTCACCTGGGTGAAGCGGGTCAGCACCGGCTGCAGGACGCCGGCGCCCATCTCGACGGCTTTCTGCACCATGTAGTCGAGCCGGGCGTGTTTCAGCGGCGCGAACACGCAGGTGAGGTCCGGCAGATGGTCCTGCGGCCGGGTTCGCGCTTGAACGATCAGGCTGTCCGGCCGCTTGCGGCCCGCGATTGCAGCTCGCCATTCGCCATCCCTGCCATTGAAGACCAGCACGTTGTCGCCGGCACCCAGCCGCAGCACGTTGCCGAGATAGTTGCTCTGGCCGCGCTCCAGCGCGACGCTGCTGCCCTCGCCAAGAGGCAAATCGACGAACAGCCGGGGGGAGCGGAAATCGAGGTTTGGCACAGGGAGAATTCCAAGATTTAGGGTCTTTTAACCGAAGGATGCAGAATTCGCGGCACTAATTGGGGGTGCCTGCGGCCCTGCGCCGCGCTGTCGCCCAAATCCCCGGGTTGTTAAGGGTTGGCAGGAATCGTACAAACCGGGACCGGAAATGCGTTTTCCGAACTTCGGATGTGAGCCGCGGACGGCTCCTTGGACCTTGCCGGAGAAACAGCCGTGATGATCCGTTCGATGGTACCGCTGCTGGCGGCCGCCTTCATCCTCCATGCTGCGCCTGCGGGCGCGCAGAACCCGTTCCCCGCGCCGCTGCCGAACCAGAGCGGCGTGGTCCGCAACGACCCGGCATTTCCGCCCGTGAACGGTGCACCGTCCGGCGGGTTCCCCTCGGGCGGCGTCGCGCCAGTCACGGGGGCGGGCGGATTCGGTCCGCCCCCAGGAGCCGCTTCTCCTCCCCAGGCCGGCGCTGGGGACGCCTGCATGAAGGCTTTCATTCCGCTGCGCGAGGACGCCGAGAAGAAGGGCAAGATGATCAAGGCGGCCAGCGACCGCCATGCGGGACCCGACGAGGCCTGCAAGCTGATCGCGAATTTCGGCAGGGCCGAGCTCAAGATGATCAGCTATGTCGAGACCAATGCGGCAAAGTGCGGAATCCCGCCCCAGATCGCCGACCAGTTGAAGGCCGGCCACAAGAACACCGAGGCGATGCAGGCCAAGGTCTGCAACGTCGCACAGCAGATGCAGAACCGCGCGCCCGCGGGCCCGAGCCTCAGCGAGGTGCTCGGCTCGTCGACGGCGGCGCCTGAGGCGACTGCGACCAAGAAAGGCGGCAGCACCTTCGATACCTTGAACGGCAACGTGCTCGCGCGTTAGCGGGATAAGTGACGCTGCATGAGTGACTTGGCAACGCGCGTCGCGGATTCGACCGGCAATTGGGTCGACACGCTCGCGCCGCGCTGGTCGCGGCCCTACTTGCGGCTCGCCCGGCTCGATCGTCCGATCGGCTCGTGGCTGCTGTTGATGCCGTGCTGGTGGTCGGCGGCGCTCGCCGCCGGCGTCGCGCACGATCTCTCTCTCCTGCCGCGCGACATCGCGCTGTTCTTCGTCGGCGCGTTCGCGATGCGCGGTGCCGGCTGCACCTGGAACGACATCACCGACCGTGATCTCGATGCCCGCGTCGAGCGGACGCGCTCGCGGCCGATCCCGGCCGGGCAGGTCAGCGTGACGCAGGCGCTGGTGTTCCTGGTGGCGCAGGCGCTGATCGGGCTTGCCGTGCTCTTGCAGTTCAATCGCTTTGCGGTTTTCACCGGCATCGCCTCGCTGATCATCGTCGCGATCTACCCCTTCATGAAGCGCATCACCTGGTGGCCGCAGATCGTGCTCGGGCTCGCCTTCTCCTGGGGCGCGCTGATGGGTTTCGCGGTGACGTTCGCCCGCCTCGATGCGACCGCGCTCGTGCTCTACGCCGGCTCGATCGCCTGGGTGATCGGCTATGATACGATTTATGCGCATCAGGACATCGAGGATGACGCGCTGATCGGCATCAAGTCGACGGCTCGGCTGTTCGGTGACCGCACGCGACCGGCGCTGGTGATTTTCTATGGGCTGGCGGTCGTTCTGATCGGCGTGGCGCTGGTGCTGACCGATGCACGGCTCGCCGCGTGGCTCGGCCTTGCGACATTCGCCGCCCATCTGGCCTGGCAGATCCGCCGCTTGCGGATCGGCGATGGTGCGCTGTGCCACCGTATATTCAAGTCGAATCGCGACGCGGGGCTCCTGCTGTTCGCCGGCCTGCTCGTCGATGCGGTGCTACGTTGAATATGTAGTTTGTAGGGTGGGCTAAGACGCGAAGCGTCGTGCCCACCATTCTTTCGACAGCATGGGTTCTGAATGGTGGGCACGGCGCTTGCGCGCCTTAGCCCACCCTACGATTCTGCGGGTGATTTAAGCATGTCATTGCGATCGACGTGTTCGCCGTAGCTCGAAGAGCGAAGGCGGAAGCTTTGCTCGCGATGACGAAGTCTTACTCCCGTGCGATGATCTCGCGCTCGCCGCGATGGATGCTCGCAGCGTCGAGCAGCGCGCCGATGCGGCGGCGCATCAGGAAGCTCGGTCGCCGCTGATGCAGCACGTTGCGGCGCCGGCGGCGCGGCGCGGGCTCCTCATCGGCCTCGTCGCTGAGCTGGGGCAGCGCGAAAAGGTCGCTCCACATCAGGAACGCGTGGGCGATCTCGTCGGCGTCCTCGCTGACGCACAATGGAATCGTCAGCGACGGATCGCGGTGGACCAGGACCACCATCTGCGCCTCGTCGATGCCACGCAAGGCGACACCGAGAAAGTCGCGGACGCGGAGGTTGACCGACATCCGCATGCCCTGGACGGCGCGGCGCAGCACGACGCGCTCGCGGTGAAGTTCGATCTGCCGCACGCCGCCGTCGGCACGGGTGTCGTGAGCATGGTAGCTGATGGGCAGAGAATGAGGGTCGAGCCGCAGGACGCGGCCCGACCCGGCGGGGTTGAACCCGCTTGTTGCAGTTTGACGCCTCACGGCTTTGATCTCCCCGCCGGAATTATGTTTCCGGTCGATACCAGGGACCGTAGCGCCAGCTCGTCCGAATTCGCTTAAAAAGGCTGGTTAATCGGATGTGACCTGCGGCGCATTCACCGTCATGATTGACAAGACCTTGGCGCGCATGATTGACGAGATGTTGCTGCGAACCGGACAATTCGAATTTCCATCAGGCGAAGCCGCTTGAAGTCCGTGACCGCGGGGCACATTTGTGGGGTTTGCCGATTCCCGCCCGTCCTCCAGCTCCGGAGACTTTGTTCGTGATCTCTTCACCGTCAATCGCATCGCCGCCTTCCGGCAAGCTGGCCCATTCCGATCTGTTCGATCAGTCGGTGCTGAGCGAACTCGCCCAGCGCCTGGTCGAGGCCGCAAAACGCGCCGGCGCCGATGCCGCCGACGCGGTGGCGGTGCGCGGTGTCTCGCAGGGCGTCGAGGTTCGCGACGGCCGCGTCGAGGAATCCGAGCGCTCCGAGGGCGACGACGTCGGATTGCGGGTGCTGGTGGGACGGCGCCAGGCCGTGGTGTCGACCAACGATGTCGGCGGCGACGGCGCGATGCGGCTCGCCGAGCGCGCGGTGGCGATGGCGAAGGTGGCGCCGGACGACAAATATGTCGGCCTTGCCGATCCGGCGCTGCTGGCCCGCGATTTTCCCGATCTCGACCTGCTCGACCCGGGGATGCCGTCGGTGGCCGAGCTCGAGCAGCGCGCGCAGGCCGCGGAGGCGGCGGGCCTCGCGGTGAAGGGGGTCACCAAGTCGGGCGGCGCGTCGGCCTCCGCCGGCATCGGCGGCATGGTGCTGGTGACCAGCGCGGGCTTTCACGGCGCCTATCTGCGGTCCAGCCAGAGCATCTCCATGACGGCGATCTCGGGCGAGGGCACCGGCATGGAGCGAGATTACGACTACACGTCGGCGCCGCACGCCGCCGACCTGCTGCCGCCCGAGCAGGTGGGCAAGGTCGCCGGCGAGCGCACGGTGGCGCGCGCCAATCCGCGCAAGGTCGAGACCTGCAACGTGCCCGTCGTGTACGACCCGCGCGTCTCCGGCTCGCTGGTGGGTCATCTCGTCGGCGCCGTCAACGGCGCCTCGATCGCGCGCAAGACCTCTTTCCTGAAGGACCGGCTCGGCCAGCAATTGTTCGCCAGCAACGTCCGCATCGTCGACGATCCCTTGCGCCGGCGCGGCCTGCGCTCGCAATCCTTCGACGCCGAGGGCGTGAAGGTGAAGAAGCTCGCGATCATCGACGAGGGCGTGCTCACCTCGTGGCTGCTGGATTCGGCGACCGCCCGCGAGCTCGGCCTGGTGACGACCGGCCACGCCCATCGCGGCGTCTCGTCGTCGCCGTCGCCGGGGCCCTACAATCTGCATCTCGAGGCCGGCGAGGCGACCCCGGCCGAACTGATCGCCGACATCAAGCAGGGTTTCTACGTCACCGATCTGATCGGCTCCGGCGTCAACGGCGTCACCGGCGACTACAGCCGCGGCGCGTCCGGCTTCTGGATCGAGAACGGCACGATCAGCTATCCGGTCAGCGAGGTGACGATCGCGGGACATCTGCTCGAGATGTTCAAGTCCATGGTGCCGGCCAGCGACCTGGAATTCCGTTACGGCGTCAACGCGCCGACCGTGCGCATCGAGGGTTTGACGCTTGGGGGACGCTGACGCCGGTCGCGCAGGAGAGGAGATTCCGAGCCGCGACGCCGAATTGCTGAAGGATACCGTCCGCGACGCCGGCGCGCTCGCGCTGTCGCTGTTCCGGACCGACCTGAAGAACTGGATCAAGGGAGCGTCGTCGCCGGTATCGGAGGCCGATATCGCCGTCAACGACCTCCTGGAGCAGCGGCTGCGCTCGGCCACGCCAGACTATGGCTGGTTGTCCGAGGAGAGCGCCGACGACTCGGAGCGCCTCGGCAAGCGCCGGGTCTGGATCGTCGATCCGATCGACGGCACGCGCGCCTATCTCGCCGGCCGCGAGGATTGGTGCGTGAGTGTGGCTCTGGTTGAGGACAGACGGCCGCTGCTCGCAGCCGTATTCGCACCGGCGAGTGCCGAGTTTTTCTTCGCCCGCCGCGGACATGGCGCCATGCATAACGACGTGCCGGTCCACGCGACGCCAGGCACGAAGCTGGATTTCTCGCGCGTCGCGGGTCCCAAGCCGCTGGTCGAGCGGATGAGCCCATCGCGCGACATCACGCTGCATCCGCGCATCGGCTCACTGGCGCTCCGGCTGTGCCGGGTCGCACAGGGCCGCCTCGATGCCGCTTTCGCCGGCGGGCAGAGCCGCGACTGGGATCTGGCCGCCGCGAATTTGATCGTGCAGGAGGCGGATGGTATGATGACGACGCTTTCCGGCGAACCGATTCTCTACAATCGGCGCGAAGTGGCGCATGGGGTGCTGGTGGCCGCAGGGCGCGAACGACATGCGAGCATCGTCTCGCATTTTCGCGACCGGCCGATCCCCTAGCCCCCATGAAGCGTCTGCGTGCGATCTTGATGCTTGCCGGGCCTTCCCTTAAGGACATCCCACCATGCCAGACAGCGCCCCGCAGCAACTGCTTCACCTCGTCATCGGCGGCGAGCTGATCGACCTTCAGCACAACACGTTCAAGGACCTCGACAAGGTGGACATCGTCGGCGTGTTTCCGAACTACGCGACCGCCCTGGTCGCCTGGAGGGCCAAGGCGCAGCAGACCGTCGACAACGCCCACATGCGCTACTTCATCGTGCACCTGCACCGGCTGCTTGATCCCGGTCAAGACGCGAAACCCTGAAATTGAAAGGCCTGTTTCGTAAAGCGCTGCGCAGCAGCTGGTTTCAGCGCGCTGTCGGCTTCCTCGCGGCCGAGTTCCTGCGCCTGGTCTGGCGGACCAATCGCTTCACCTATGAGCCGGCCAACATCTACGAGCTGGTCGAGCCCAGCATGCCCGGCATCCTGGTGTTCTGGCACGGCCAGCATTTCCTGACACCGTTCATCAAGACCAAGGCAAGCTACCGCGCCAAGACGCTGATCTCCCGGCATCGCGACGGCGAGTACAATGCGCTCGCGGCCGAGCGACTCGGCATCGGAACCATTCGCGGCTCCGGCGATCACGGCGCGGCGTTCCATCGCAAGGGCGGCGTCGGCGCGTTCAAGGAGATGGTGCGGGCGCTGGCGGACAACTATAATGTCGCGCTGACAGCGGACGTGCCCAAGCGCGCGCGCGTTGCAGGTCTCGGCATCATCATGCTGGCGAGAGAATCGGGACGGCCGATCATGCCCTTTGCGATGGCGACCAGCCGTTATGTCCGGTTGCGCAACTGGGATAGCACCACCATCAATCTGCCGTTCGGGCGCGGCGCGCTGGTGGGAATCAAGGAGATTCATGTGCCCCCGGATGCCGACGCTGCGGCGATGGAAGCGCTGCGCCTCGAGCTGGAAAAGACCCTGAACGAGGCGACCCGCCGCGCCTATGCCATCATCGGCCGTCCGGACGGCGCCAGCCATGTCTAGTCCGCTGCCGATGACGCTGCGGTTCTACCGTGGCCTGTCGTCGGCCATGGTGCCGCTGGCGCCGGTGCTGATCAGGCGGCGGCTGAGGTTGGGCAAGGAGGATCCGGAACGGATCGGCGAGCGGCGCGGGCTCAGCCGCGACGTCCGCCCGCTCGGTCCGCTG
Organism: Bradyrhizobium sp.; assembly: GCF_019242285.1. GTDB lineage: Bacteria > Pseudomonadota > Alphaproteobacteria > Rhizobiales > Xanthobacteraceae > Bradyrhizobium. The sequence goes on along the minus strand of NZ_JAFAVV010000795.1, from coordinate 39,215 downwards.
GTGTGGGTGCACGGCGCGAGTGTCGGCGAGGTGCTGGCGGCAGCGGCGCTGATCGAGCGGTTGCGCGAGCTCAATCTGCGCATCCTCTTGACCTCGGGCACGGTGACCTCCGCTGCCGTCGTCGCCAAGCGCTTCCCGCCGGACGTCATCCACCAATACGTACCCTATGATTCGCCCCGCTATGTCGCGCGCTTCCTGGATCACTGGCAGCCGTCGCTCGCGCTGTTCATCGAATCCGATCTGTGGCCGAACCTGATCCTAGCCGGCGCGGCGCGGCGCCTGCCGATGGTACTGATCAACGGCCGGATGTCGCCGCGGTCGTTCCCGCGCTGGCGCCGGATGTCGGCGACGATCTCGGCAATCCTGGAGAAGTTCGAGGTCTGCCTCGCGCAATCGGCGACCGATGCCGAGCGCTTCTCCGTGCTCGGCTGCCGCAATGTCGTGACGACGGGCAATCTGAAGCTCGACGTTCCGGCGCCGCCGGCCGATCCGGTCAGGCTCGAGCGGTTGATGTCGGTGACGCGCGGCCGGCCGATCATGCTGGCGGCCTCGACCCATCCGGGCGAGGAGGAGCTGCTGGTCGACGCGCACAAATCGCTGGTCAGGATGTTCCCCCAGCTCCTCACCGTGATCGTGCCGCGCCATCCTCATCGTGGTCCCGGCGTCGCGGGGCTGATCGCGGCGTCGGGACTGAAGCCGGCGCTGCGTTCGCGCGAGGAGATGCCGACCGCGCCGGCGGACGTCTATGTCGCCGACACCATGGGCGAGCTCGGTCTGTTCTATCGGCTGTCGAACATCGTGTTCATGGGTGGCTCGCTGGTCGCGCATGGCGGCCAGAATCCGATCGAGCCGATCAAGCTCGGCGCGTCCATCATTCATGGTCCGCACGTGTTCAATTTTGCCGATGTCTACGCGGCGCTCGATGCCGAGGGCGGCGCCAGATGCGCCGGCACGCCGGAAGCGCTGGTCAGGCAGCTCGGGCAACTGCTCGATGATCCGGCGGCATGCGAGACCATGGCCGCCGCCGGCGAGCGCGTGGTGAACGATCTCGGCGGCGCGCTGGAGCGGACGCTCGGCGCGCTCGAGCCGTATCTCCTGCAGCTCAGGCTCGAGATGGGAGCCGCGAATGCGTGAGCCGGCCTTCTGGCACCGGCCGGCCTCCGTCCGGTCGTTGCTGCTCTGGCCGCTCGGCGCGCTCTATGGCGCGGTTACCGCGATCAGGATGCAGCGGGGGGGGCTCGACGCCGGCATTCCGGTCTTCTGCGTCGGCAACTATCATCTGGGCGGCGCCGGCAAGACGCCGACGGTGCTGGCGCTCGCCGGCCTGCTGCGCGAGCTCGACGAGACGCCGGTCGTGCTCAGCCGCGGCTATGGCGGCAGGCTGCATGGTCCCGTGATGGTCGATCCGGCGCGCCACCGCGCGGCCGATGTCGGCGACGAGCCTCTGATGATGGCACAGCACCTGGCCGTCGCGGTCGCGCGCGACCGCGTCGATGGCGTCGCGCTGGCGAAATCGCGGCGCGCCAGCGTCATCCTGATGGACGACGGTTTCCAGAATCCGCGCGTTGCCAAGGATGCGTCGCTGATCGTGATCGACAGCGACCGCGGCATCGGCAACGGTTTTGTGTTCCCGGCCGGTCCCCTGCGCGCACCATTGTCGCCGCAGCTCGGCCGCACCGATGCGCTGGTCGTGATCGGCAAGGGCCACGCCAGCGACGCCGTCGCCGCGCAAATAGCCGGGCGGGGAGGGCCGGTGTTTGCTGCGCGGCTCGCGCCGCAGCCGGCCTCGGTCGCGCGGCTCGCGGGCAAGCGTGTGCTTGCCTTCGCCGGCATCGGCGATCCTGCCCGCTTCTTCCGTACGCTGCGGGCGAGCGGGATCGAGGTGGTCCGTGAGCGCGCCTTTGCCGATCATCACGACTTCACGCCCGACGAGGTCGCAGCCCTGCTCGCCGATGCCGCACGCGAGGCGCTGACGCCGGTGACGACGGAGAAGGATCTCGTGCGGCTCGGCACGGGCACCGGGCTGTCCGCGCTGACGCAAGACATCGTGGCGTTCGCGGTGACGCTGGAATTCGAGGACACCGGCGGGGTGAGGAAATTCCTCTCCGAGCGGCTGTTTCGGGCGCGCGGGGCGAAACTCGCGGCCCGCGCCAACTGACCTCCTCGCTATGCCTGCGGCTCCAGCGCACCGGGATGATGCCGCTGCAGCACGGCGGCGGGGGTCGCGTAGGCTTCCTGCAGGTCGACGCTCCAGTATTTCAGCTCATCGAGCGGGATCCGTACATCGGTCACGGCGCAGCGTACATAGGTTCCCGGCGAGATCACGCGGAAGTCGCCGTCGAGATATTGCACCTGCGCTTCGCCATGGCCGGAGGGCCCGAATTTGTTCAGCACGGTTGAGGGCTCCGATGAATTTCGGTAATGCAGATTAATGTCGATCTATCATAGATAGGCCGTGCTGTCCGCCGGCAAAACCCACCGATTTGTGATGTTTTGCATGCATTGGCGCGTGTTAGCTATTTTCGTGGTTCGATCCCTGAAGCCTGCCGGCGACCCGCACCCGATGCGCTTCGTGTCAGCTATCACCGTCCTGGCGCTGCTTGTTTCGCTCCCATCCGCGGATGCGGGCGCGCTGCCTGCGCCGTTGCAGGTCGACATTCCCCTGAGCAGCGGCACCTTGCGCGCGGAGCTGTTCAAGCCCGAGGGCGACGGTCCGTTCCCGGCCGTGATCGCACTGCATGGATGCGGCGGCCTCGCCGGCCGCTCGGAGCCGGTGCTGCCGCGCTATCGCGACTGGGCCGAGCAGCTATTGAAGGACGGCAAGGCAGTGCTGCTGCCGGACAGCTACGGCTCCCGCGGATTGGGGCCGCAATGCCGTGTCAAGGAGCGGCCGATACGTGGACGCCGCGAGCGCGTCGAGGATATCGTGGCGTCGCGGCAATGGCTGCAGCAGCAGCCCTGGGCCATCCACGACCGCATCAGCCTGATGGGGTGGGCGGGTGGCGCGAGCGCCTTGCTGTGGGCGGTGCGGCCGCAATTGTCGACCCGCGGCATCGAGCCGGATTTCCGTTCGGCGATCGCATTCTACCCGGACTGCCGCAGCTCGGCGGGGCTCGGCTGGAGCACGCGCGTGCCGACGCTGGTGCTGATCGGCGGCAAGGACGACGTCGCCTCGCCGCCGGCCTGCCGCCAGATGATCGACGGCGCGCGCGGGCGCAGCGCGCTGACGCGGATGGTGGTCTATCCCGGCGCCTACCAGGATTTCGATCGCGTCAACCTGCCCCTGCACGCGCTGGCCGGAACCTCGGACGCGGCGCTGCCCGAGCACGGCCATCTCGCCAGCGACGCCGAGGCGCGCGCCGATTCGCAGAAGCTCGTCACCGAGTGGCTGGCGCGCTGACGCGCCGCCGGAGCGTTTTCGAGCGAAGTGGATACCGGTTCGCGTGAAGAAAACGCGTCAAAACAAAGAAGCAGGAGCTTCCGTTCCGATTCCATCGGAACGGAAGCTCTAGAACAGGCTGCCCTGGTCCACCGGTTTTGCCACCCGCTTCGGTGTGGCCGGCTTCGCCTCGCGCACCGGCTTCGGCGAGGTGGCCGGCCGATCGGCGTCGGTCGTGGCGCCGACGCGGCCATCGGAAAATTCGAGCTCCAACCGGGCGAGTGGGCCGATGCTGTCGGCGCTGTGCACGGGGTGGCCGGCCTCGTCGCGCACCAGGGCAAAACCGCGCGCCAGCACGCTGCGATAGGACAGCGCGCCGAGCAGTTGCCCGCTATGGGTCATGCGCGCCTCAAGCCGGTGCAGCATCGTCCCGAGTGCTCTTCGTGCCCGTTCGGCAAGCCGCTCGGTGCGCTCGCGCTGGCGCGCGATCGCCTGGCGCTGCGCCTCGGCGTTGGCGAGCTTCGAGGCCTTGAAGCGCGCCGCGAGCCCGGCGTAGCGGTCGCGCCGGCCGTGCAGCAGCGCGCGCGAGGACAGCGTCAGGCGCTCGCCGGACACGACGAGGCGATGCCGGGCCTGCGCCACCTGGCCGCGCAGCACGCGCACGGTGAGCCTTGCGCTGGCGCCGGCGAAACGGCGGAAATGCGCATGCGTGTTGGCCTTCAGGCCGCGGGGCAGGGCGCCTGCGGCTGCATCCAGCCGCTGGCGCGGGATCGCCAGCAACTGGTTGGCCGCAGGCAGCGCGCGCGCGGCCGCGCGAAATTCGTTGCGGCGGCCTTCCTGGGCGCGCTGCCAGCACACGGCGACGCGACGCGCCAGCACCGTCACCTCCGACAGCAGCTCGCTGCGCACCGGCACCGCCATCTCGGCTGCGGCCGTCGGCGTCGGCGCGCGCTTGTCGGCGACGAAATCGATCAGCGTGACGTCGGTCTCATGGCCCACCGCCGAGATCAGCGGGATCACGCTGTCGGCCGCGGCCCGGACCACGATCTCCTCGTTGAACGACCAGAGGTCCTCCAGCGAGCCGCCGCCGCGCGCCACGATCAGCACGCAGGGCCGCGGGATCCGGCCGCCCTCGGGCAGCGCATTGAAGCCGCGGATGGCGGCTGCGACCTGCTCGGCCGAGCCCTCGCCCTGCACCTTGACCGGCCACACCAGCACGCGGCGGGGGAAGCGGTCCTCGAGCCGATGCAGGATGTCGCGAATGACCGCGCCGGTCGGTGAGGTGACGACGCCGATCACCTCGGGCAGCCAGGGCAGTTGCTTCTTGCGGGACTGGTCGAACAGGCCTTCGGCCGCGAGCTTCTTCTTGCGCTCCTCCATCAGCGCCATCAGCGCGCCGATGCCGGCGGGCTCGAGCTGCTCGATCACGATCTGGTATTTCGAGGAGCCCGGATAGGTCGTCAGCTTCCCGGTGGCGATGACCTCGAGCCCTTCCTGCGGCTTGAAGCGCATCCGGTAATGCGCGCTCTTCCAGATCACGGCCTCGATCTTGGCGTTCTCGTCCTTGAGCGCGAAATAGCAGTGTCCGGAGGAATGCGCCCCGCGAAAGCCGGAAATCTCGCCGCGAACGCGGACATGGCCATAGGTGTCCTCGACCGTCCGCTTCAGTGAGGCGGACAGCTCGGACACGGTGAATTCGGGCGCGTTGATCAGGACTTCGGCTGCAGGCATGTCGAATCGCGAACAAAAGGGGTCCGTGCAAGGTAAGGATTTTCGCCGCCAGGCGCCAACTCACATCTCGTCTTTTCCTTTACTCTGTGTTACAGAGCTATCTGTATCTTTGGTTCCCGAATTCGAGGTGCCCATGCTTCCCCATTTGACCCTGTTTGGCTCCATTCATGCAGCCCTGGCCGGCTTCGGCATCATTGCCGGCGCCATCCAGTTCGTACTTTCGAAGGGAGGCCCAATTCATCGCGCGACGGGCTACGCCTATGTTTATGCCATGCTGGTCGCGGACGCGACGGCGCTGCTGGTCTATCGGTTCAACGGTCGCTTCAACCTGTTTCATGTCGGCGCGATCGTGAACTTCATCTGCATCGTGCTCGCGATCGTGCCGCTATTGCTCAGCCCGCGGCCGGCGCGCTGGAGAACGATCCACTACAACTTCATCGCCTGGTCCTACGTGTCGCTGATATCGGCGGCAGCGACAGAAATCACGGCGCGGCTGGGCCTGGTGACGACGCGCGATCAGATCGGCCTGGCGGCACTTGTCCTCTCCTTCGTGACGATGGCGATCGCTTATGTCGTGATCCGGAAGAATCGGCCGCCTGTGAACGGTCCAGCGGCTCCCAACAAGCTCATCGAGCAGGGCGGAGCGCCATCGTGATCGATAGCCGGCAGGCCAGCGCGGCGTTGAACGATATCAACGATGTCGTTCGGCGCGTCCGTCAGTCGCGAATCTATCATCTGTCCAGCCTCATCATCACGATATGGGGCGTGCTGGTGGCTGCAGCCTACATCGCCAACTACACGTGGCCGCGCCAGGGCTACACGATCTGGACGATCACGAATCTCGCGGGCCTTGCCGTCACTATCGCCGTCGGCGTCATCAGCAATGCCCGCTCGGGGACCCGCTCCTTCCCGATCCGCTCGTTGACCACGTTTCTCCTGATCGGTGCATTCGGTGTCTTCTGCTCGGTCGTGCTTGCCCATTTCGGGCTGCGTCAGATGATCGTGTTCTGGGCGCTCTACGGCATGCTGTTCTATGCGATCGCCGGCCTGTGGTTCGGCTATGCGTTCATCGTGATCGCAGTCTGCACGACCATGTTGACGTTGATCGGCTACTACGCCGTCGGTGCGAACTTCCTGTTGTGGATGGCTGCGGCCCACGGCGGCGGGCTCGTCCTCGGCGGTCTCTGGATGCGCCGAATCTAGCGCGATGGCTGACCTCGACGAGATCATTCATCAGCCGCTGCGGCTCCGGATCATGGCAGCACTCAACGCGCTGCCGCATTCGGTCGGGCTGGAATTCGTCAAGCTGAAGAAGCTGACCGGTGCCACCGACGGCAACCTCGGCGCCCATATCGAGACGCTGGCGAAGGCCGGCTATGTCGCGGTCGACAAGGCCTTCGTCGGCAGGAAGCCGCAGACCACGGTGACCGCGACCGCGGCCGGCCGCGGCGCCTTTGCCCGCCATGTCGCCACCCTGCAGGAGATCATCGCGGCCTCGGCAGGCGAGGGAGGTAAGCAGGGCGGCGTCAATTGATTTCTGCGCTTGCGGGGGCTGGCGGATTCGGGCATCCGACTTGCTGTTCCCCGTCTGTTGTGGGCGCGTTCGATGCACATCCTCCTGCTCGGTTCCGGCGGCCGCGAACATGCGCTGGCATGGAAGATCGCGGCGTCTCCGCTGGTGACGAGGCTGTGGGCGGCGCCCGGCAATGCCGGCATCGCGCGGGAGGCCGACTGCGCTGCGCTCGATCTTGCCGACCACGCCGCCGTCGCCGCCTTCTGCAAGGCGAACGAGGTCGATCTGGTCGTGGTCGGACCGGAGACGCCGCTCGCCGCCGGTATCGTCGACGATCTGGCGTCGAGCGGCATCAAGGCGTTCGGGCCCTCGAGGGCGGCCGCGCAGCTCGAAGGCTCCAAGGGTTTCACCAAGGACCTCTGCGCCGAGTTCGATATTCCGACCGGTGCCTATCGCCGTTTCACCGCGGCCGCCGATGCGCTCGCCTATGTGCGCGCGCGGGGCGCGCCGATCGTGATCAAGGCCGACGGCCTTGCCGCCGGCAAGGGCGTGGTGGTGGCGAGCACCTTGCGCGAGGCCGAGGATGCAATCGCCAGGATGTTCGGCGGCGGCTTCGGCCGCGCCGGCGCCGAAGTGGTGATCGAGGAATATCTCGAAGGCCGCGAGGTCTCCTTCTTCGCGCTGTGCGACGGCGAGACCGCGATTCCGCTTGCTTCCGCGCAGGACCACAAGCGCGCCTTCGACCACGACGAGGGCCCGAACACCGGCGGCATGGGCGCCTATTCGCCGACGCCGTTCGTCACCGGCGACATCCACGACGCGATCATGACGCGGATCATCCTGCCGACGGTCGGCGGCATGAAGGCGCGCGGCACGCCGTTTCGCGGCGTGCTCTATGCCGGCGTGATGCTGACGCAGGCGGGCCCGAAACTGTTCGAATACAACGTCCGCTTCGGCGATCCGGAGTGCCAGGTGCTGATGCTGCGCATGATGTCCGACATCGTGCCGGCGCTGCTTGCCGCCTGCGACGGACAGCTCAGGAATTTTGCGCTGCGCTGGTATCCGGAGGCTGCCGTCACCGTGGTGATGGCGGCCAGGGGTTATCCCGGCGATTACGGCAAGGGCTCGCGGATCGAGGGACTCGACGAGGCGGCCACCATCGAGGGCGTGGAGATTTTCCACGCCGGCACGGTGGCAAAAGATGGCGCGATCCTCGCCAATGGCGGCCGCGTGCTCAATGTCTGCGCGATGGGCCGCACGGTGACCGAGGCGCAGGCGCGCGCCTACCAAGCGGTCGACCGCATCCGGTGGCCGGACGGCTTTTGCCGGCGCGACATCGCCTGGCAGGCGGTGGAACGGGAACGAAGATAGAGATGCGATCGGTAGCGAGTTTCGTATTCCTGAAAAAGTCTTGTTGGGCCGGCGGCATGATGCGCGCACTGGGTGTGGCTGCCGCGGTGCTCGCGACACCATCGTTCGCCCAGCTCGCGACGCCGACGGTGCCCGAGGATGTCGAGCGGCAGAATCCGGACATCGACATCTATGCCCTGATGACCGGCAAATGCCCGAAGCTGAAGATCGCAGGGCGCGACTTCGCTTGCAAGACCATCGGTTTCTTCCACGGCGAGCATGGCCGTGTGAACTTCACCGTCGTGCTCGACGATCCGACGGATCCCAACCACATCATCTCGTTCTCCGGCAAGGACGGGCAGCGCTCGGACGACAACGTGTACCGGCTCCCGGTCGACCGCATGCTGCTGAACTCCAAGGACCGACCGAAGGCGGACGGCATGCCGGTGCCGCGGGTCGAGCTCTCGTCCGGCGGCTGCAAGCAGGTCGGCAGCTTCGCGACCCGGCAGATCTCCAGCATCTCCTGCACCGCCGTGGACAAGCACGGCAGGTTCTACGAATTGCAGTTCGTCTCCGACGGCTCGCCGATGTCGGTGACGCGCATCCGCCAGACCACCGTCGCGCAGGACCCTGCCGCGCGCGACCTGTTCAAGTGACGGACAGTCGCAGTGCGGATTAAGCGTAATCCACCTTCCGAATTTGCCCGTCGTGCCAGATTGCCGCAGGTCCGCAGCTTCCGTTTTTCAGAAATATTCTTGACGCCGACCCCAAATCAGCGGCATAATGCGCGCATCCTGCCGCCATGAGAGGGGCGCTTCGCGATCGTCACGAACGTGGGCGGTGGGATGCGGTGGACGCGGATGTGCTGCGGGACGAGCAGCGCGACGCGGACGGCGAAGGCGTGTGGTCCTGATCCCCCGACGCTGGGGTCAAGTCTCGCGGATGACGAGTCCGCGAGGCGATGGGAGCAAGAAAGCCCGGTTCCCAGGGAGAGCGCGCGATAAGTCGTAAACCATCGCGCAGGGAATGCCGGTTGATCCGGCTCGACCTGTGGTGACTGCCGCCTGCGTTTCTTGTTGCAGGCGGGCCATGGGTTGCGGCCAGCACCCGGCATTCCCTGCGCCCTCTTCTTCGAGAGGGTCCTTCGACGCACAGCTCGGGCGCGCTTTCGCGCCGCGAGAACGCAGGCGGCCGTGTCTGCCCTGCTTCGACGTCACAACCCCGCGACATTCATGCATGGCCTCGCTCTGGCGCTCACCGATCGAGCTGCGCTACCTTTCCCCGCCAAGAGCAAAACAAGAGGAAACGCCAGACGTGAACGTGTACGACACCATCATCGTGGGCGGCGGCTCGGCCGGCTCGGTGCTCGCCCACCGGCTCTCCGCCAGAAGCGCCAGCCAGATCCTGCTCTGCGAAGCCGGGCAGGATACCCCGCCCGGCAACGAGCCGCCCGAGATCGCCGACAGCTATTCCGGCACGGCCTATTTCGATCCCCGCTTCCACTGGACCGAGCTCAAGGTCACGACGCAGGTGATCAGCCACAACAATCCCACCGAGGCGCGGCCTCCCTTGCGCAAATACGAGCAGGCGCGGGTGCTCGGCGGCGGCTCCTCGATCAACGGCCAGCTCGCCAACCGCGGCGCGCCGACCGACTATGACGAGTGGGAGGCGCGGGGCGCTGTGGGGTGGAGCTGGAACGATGTGCTGCCTTACTTCCGCAAGGTCGAGCGCGATCTCGATTTCGACGGGCCGTATCACGGCAAGGACGGCCGCATCCCCGTGCGCCGTATTCCGCGCGAGCACTGGACCGGGCACGCACAGGCCGTGGCACAAGCGTTCGAACTCGCCGGCTTTTCTTTCCTGCCCGACCAGAATGGCGAGTTCACCGACGGCTATTTCCCGATCACCCATTCCAACGCGGAGGAGCGGCGCGTCTCCGCAGCCATGGGCTATCTCGATCGCGAAACGCGCAAACGTCCCAACCTGACGATCTCGACTCATACGCAGGTGAAGGAGCTTCTGTTCGAGGGCACGCGCTGCATCGGCATCAGGTGCGAGGTCGACGGCCGCGAGCAGGAATTCCGCGGCCGCGAGATCGTGCTGTCCTGCGGTGCCATCCATTCACCGGCGCACCTGCTCCGCGCCGGCATCGGCCCGGTCGGGCATCTGAAGGACTTGGGGATCGAGGTGCGGATGGGTCTTGCAGGTGTCGGCCAGCGCTTGATGGATCATCCCTCGATCGCGCTGTCGTCCTTCGTGCGCCGCGGCGCACGCATGAACGCGCATACCCGCCGCCACCTCCAGGTCGGCTTGCGCTATTCCTCCGGGATCGAAGGCGCGCCGAAGGGCGACATGTTCGTGGCCGCATTGACAAAGTCGGCCTGGCACGCTGTCGGCGAGCAGATCGGCTCGCTGCTCGCCTTCGTCAACAAGACCTATTCCGAGACCGGACAGGTCAAGCTCGCCTCGCGCGATTCGCGCGCCGAGCCGGTCGTCGAGTTCAACCTGCTCTCCGACAAACGCGATCTCGACCGGCTGATGAGCGGTTTCCGCAAGATGGCCGCGATGCAGATGAGTGCGCCGATCGCCGCGGTGACCGACAAGCCGTTCCCGGCCGCCTATTCCGACCGGGTGCGCAAGATCGGCGTCGTCAACACCAAGAACAAGGTGCTGACCTCGATCGCAGCGGCGCTGATGGACGGGCCGGCGGCGCTGCGCCACTACGTGATCGACAATTTCGTGGTCGAAGGTTTTACGTTCGACCAGGTCATGAACGATGACGAGGCGCTGGAAGCCTTCGTGCGCAAGGCGACCATCGGCGTCTGGCACGCCTCCTGTTCCTGCCGCATGGGCCGGGACGACGATCCGCTCGCGGTGGTCGACACGCAGGGGCGGGTCAAGGGCGTGCAGGGCCTCCGGGTGGTCGACGCCTCGGTCTTCCCGGTGGTGCCCTGTGCCAACACCAATTTTCCGACGCTGATGACGGCGGAGAAGATCGCGGATGTGATGCTTGCGCAGGGAGCATCCAGCGCGCCGTGAGATGAGTACGTGGGAGAGCAGTCTTTTCGCAGCCCATCCTTCGAGATGCCCGCCGCCGGCGGGCTCCTCAGGATGAGGGTCTTTCACGCGGCGAAATCCAAGAACCTCATGGTGAGGGCGCGGCGAAGCCGCGCGTTTCGAACCATGAGGCCACAATTATCACAACCATCCAGCTCACGCATTATATCCCGGCGCCAGCCGGAACGCGCCGTTCTTGAGCGAATTGGCCTCGACCATCACGATCTCTTCGTCCGGATAGCCGTTGTGCTGCGCGGATGTGAAGGTGATGTCGCCATAGACACCCGGGAATTCCTTGAGCTGGTTGAAATAGCCGACGATCTTGTCCGGCTCGGTGCCGACATTCCTGACCGCCTCGGCGATCATTTGCGGCGTGTCGTAGCCGACCCCGACCCACCACAACAGCGTGTCGCCGAGATCGACATTGGCTTTCTTCACGCGGTCGATGAAGGCGACGGTGCGATCGGCCAGCTTGTCGTCGGCGGTGTAGCAGACCGGGCGGAAATTGTTGGGATAGACCTTGGCCCAGTATTCGGGCTTCTCCAACAGCGCCTGAGTCTGGCCGGAGCCGAGCGTGGTCTGTCCCGCGATCGGCACGTCCCAGCCCATCTGCCCGCGGGTATTGATGAGGCGGGACAAGAATCCGGGATTGACGCTCCACGGCATGATCGCCTCGGCGCCGGCGTTGCGCATGCGCAGGATTTCGGGCGTGAGATCGGGATTGGCAGCGTCGATATTGCCCTGGTAGACGACCTCCGCGCCCTTTTCCTTCAGCATCGGCACGTAGGCGTTGACCGAGGCGGTGCCGTAGCCCGTGGTGTCGCTGATGACCGCGACTTTCTTGCACTTGAGCACCTCGACCACGTAGCGGTTGGCGGCGGCGCCGATCTGCTGGTTGGTGGGCGCGTTGCGGAAGCACATCGGATATTTCGCGGGGTCCGTCAGGCTGTCGACCCAGCATGGATGGACCTGCGGCGTGCTCGAGCGCGCGAGCAATGGCACCACCGCAAGCGACTCGCCGGAGTTGACCGGGCCGAACACGATGTTCACCTTCTCGCCGCTGCGGGTGAGCTCGGCCGCGGCGTTCACGGCCTTGGTCGGCTCGCTCTGGGTGTCACGCAGCACGAGCTCGATCTGCCTTCCGTCGACGCCGCCGGCCGCGTTGATCTCCTGCACGGCGAGCTGGGTGCCGCGATTCATTCCGACGCCGGTGGACGAGGACGGACCGGTGAGCGCCGGAAGATAGCCGATCCTGATCGGCTCCTTGGCGGCGATGGCGGGCCTGGCAATGGTACTTGCGACGACGGCGGCAGCGGACGCCAGCGCTTGACGGCGAGTCAGCGACATCTGATTTCCTCCTTTGACGTGTTCCGTTTCACGCGCAACAACGTTCCGGGGGTGATGGCGCCCCGAATTTCGACTTCCGCGACGAAGTATAGCTTCGGGGCGATGCTGCGCCTAGGGCACCTCACGCAGAACTCAACGCGAAGGGATGCGGCAACATGGCGCGAACAGCGGAGCGCCGTCGCTTCGTGGCGTCATGGTGTGCGGTTGATCGATGTCCGCATTGGCGTCATGCTGAGTGCATCATTAGGGAGTAGCGGCAGTGAGTGACGGACCAAACGATGGCGGCGAGACGACGCGGCCAAGGCTGTTTCAGCCATTTTCGGCGAGAGGCCTCACGCTGAAGAACCGGCTCGTGCTCCCGCCGATGGTCCACTATCGCTGCGCGCCCGGAAACACCTGCGGCGACTTTCATCTCGTGCATCTCGGCCGCTACGCGCTCGGCGGCTTCGGGCTCGTCTTCGTCGAGGCGACCGCGGTCGAGGAGATCGGGCTGATCAACGAGCATGATCTCGGCATCTGGAACGATGCGCAGGTTGAAAGCTTCAGGCCGCTGATCGCCTTCATGAGACGGCAGGACACCGCGATCGGCATTCAGCTTGCTCATGGCGGCCGCAAGGCCTCGTCGCAGACCGCGATGCGGGGCATGGGCCCACTGAACGAGGACGACCTGAAAGCGGGCGCGAGGATCTGGCAGCCGGTCGGCCCGGCGGCGGAGCCGGTCGCCAAAGGCTGGCTGACGCCGCGGCAGCTCACGACCGCCGAATGCCGGGCCATGGTCGGCACCTGGGCGCATGCGGCGCGGAATGCGGTCAAGGCCGGCTTCGACGCCATCGAGATTCACACCGCGCACGGCTATCTGCTCGCCTCGTTCCTGTCGCCGGTTTCCAACACGCGCAACGACGAGTATGGCGGCGACCGCGCCGGGCGGATGCGGCTGCCGCTCGAGATCGTCGAGGCGGTGCGGCGCGAAATGCCGGCATCGATGCCGCTGTTCGTACGCGTGTCGTCGGTCGACGGCACCAAGGAAGGCTGGAACATGGACGACACCGTCGTCTATGCCCGCGAATTGAAGGCGCGCGGGGTCGACGTGATCGATTGCTCCTCCGGCGGCATCTCGGGAGCGGCGACCGCGATGCAGGTGCCGCGCAGCCTCGGCTTCCAGGTGCCGTTCGCGGAACGCGTTCGCAAGGAGGCCGACATCGCGACCGTGGCGGTCGGCATCATTCTCGAAGCAGAGCAGGCAGAGGACATTCTCCGGCGCGGCCAGGCCGACCTGATCGCGATCGGGCGCCAGTCGCAGTTCAATCCGAACATCGCCCAGCACTGGGCGCATGATCTCGGCATCAACCGTCGCTTCGAAGACTGGTCGCCGGAATTTGGCTGGTGGCTGGAGAAGCGGATCAGGACTTTGGACGGTTTCGCGACACCGACGGGCGTGGTGACGAAGCGCGTGTGAGACCAGTGTCGACAAACCGGCCGCCTGCGCCAAAGCTTAAGATTTCCTCAACGCAAACCGGCTTTGCTGGAGAGAGGTGCGCCGTCCGCGACGGTGCCGATCTTGTTGCAGGGAAGTCCGATGGCCGAAAGCCCTCCGCCCATGACGCACGCGCCGCGAGCGATCCCGCCGGCGCTGGTGCACGCCTGCTTCGCGCTCGCGGTCATCAACGCGGTGTTCTTCCCGGCGGCCTACTACGCTCATGCCTGGATCTACGAGGCGAACGGCAACGGCATCGCGACCGATTTCATCAATGTCTGGGCGGCGGGGCGCATGGCGCTCGATGGACATCCCGCGCTGGCCTACGACTGGGATCTGCAGAAGCAGGTCGAGCTGACGATCCTGAAAGAGGATTTCGTCGGCTACTTCGCCTGGCATTATCCGCCGCCGTTCCTGTTCGTCGCGTCCCTGCTCGCGCAGTTTCCCTATGGCGCGGCGTTCGTCGGCTGGGCCGTGGCAAGCCAGGTGCCCTATGTCGCCGTCATGCGCGCAATCACGGGCCGCGCCTTCGGGCTGGTGCTTGCCCTCGGCTTTCCGATGGTCTTGAGCAATATGCTGGTTGGGCAGAACGGCTTTCTCACCGCGGCCCTTGTCGGCGGCACGCTCTATCTGTTGCCGACGCGGCCGGTCCTGTCAGGCATCTGCCTCGGTCTTCTGACCTACAAGCCGCAATACGGCTTCCTGTTTCCGATCGTGCTGATCGCGGCCGGCGAGTGGACCGTGTTCGTCTCGGCCGGCGTCACCGCGGTCGCGCTCGCGTTGATTTCCTGGCTCGCCTTCGGCATCGAGAGCTGGCAGGCGTTCTTCCACTGGATGCCCGCCTTCTCGCAGGCCTTCCTCACCGAGGGCAAGGCGACCTGGTGGAAATTGCAGAGCCTCTATTCGCTGGTGCGCTTCTTCGGCGGCTCGGAGCAGTTCGGCTGGGCCTTCCAGTGGACCTTCACCGCGGCGGTCGCGACCACGCTGGTCGCGATCTGGCGCAGCAGGGTGCGCTACGCGCTCAAGGCAGCGGCGCTCGCGACCGGCACGCTGCTCACCACGCCCTATCTCTTCATGTACGACATGATGGTGCTGGCTATACCCGTCGCGTTCCTGGTTCGCGTCGGCCTTTCACGCGGATTCCGCGCCTACGAGCTCCCGGCGCTTGCTTGCGCGCTGGCGCTGTTCATCAGCTTCATCTTCTTCGGCAAGCCGGTCGGATTGATCATCACCCTGATCGTGGGGGCCCTGGTGCTGCGCCGGGCAGGGCCATGGTGGCGGCGGCAGCCGGTGCCATCCGTCACGGCTGCGGCGAACGTCTAGTCCCGACCGTCTATTTTGTTCATGGTTGTGGCTTGCCAACGACCGTGAATAGTTGTTCAGTTCTTCGCGGCGGTTCCGGGCGGAATCGTGCAAAATAGTGAAGACGCGTTCGATCGTGCGTGCCTCAGGGTGCCGGTCCGCGTAAGGGACGGAAGACGCGCCATGGTGTATCGGCGTACCCATCAGGTCGTGAAGCGCCTTGCGGCGCGACGCAGTGCAATTCTGGCAGCCGCGCGGGACGCCGCGGCGGAGTCGGGAATGGCAGCGGTCCAGATCGCGCCGGTCGCGGTCCGCGCCAACGTCGCTGCCGGCACGGTCTATCGCTATTTCCCGTCCAAGGCGGACCTGATCTCGGAATTGATCGCCGACGTCTCGCGCGACGAGCTCGCCGCGATCCGCCGCGCCGCGGATGCCGCGCCCGGGCCGTCGTCGGCGCTGGCGGCGGCTGTGTCCACGGTCGCCGTGCACGTGCTGTCCCAGCGCAAGCTCTCCTGGGGCATTCTGGCCGAGCCGGTCGATGTCGACGTCACCGAATCACGGCTGGCGAGCCGGCGCGAGATCGCCGGCGAGATCGCGATCCGGATCGATGCGGCGGTGCGCGCCGGCCATCTGCCGGCGCAGGACACCCAGCTCGCCGCCACCGCGCTGCTCGGCGCGCTGCACGAGTCGCTGGTCGGGCCGCTGGCGCCGGATCATCTCGACGACCCCGCCAAGCTCCGCGATGCCGTGCAGTCGGTGACGCTGCTGGCGTTGCGCGCGGTCGGCGTCATGGACGCCCGCGCCCGCGGCCTCGTGGTGCAGGCGGCAGCCGTGCCGGCGAAGGCGCTGGTCGGGGCTTGAGCGAGCGAGAAGGTTGGCGTCGCGCGTGTCAGACGTCGGCGTCGCGCCCGGAGCCCACGGACGCGATGCGCACCATGTTGGTGGTGCCGGGAATGCCGAGCGGCACGCCGGCGACGATGAGCACGCGCTGGCCGGCGCGGACGAAGCCGTCGCGGAAGGCGATGCTGCCGGCGCGGTCGACCATGTCGTCCTGGTCGCGGGCGTCCTCGGCGACCACGCAATGCACGCCCCAGACCACGGACAGTTTGCGTCCGGTCTCGAGGTTCGGCGTGATGGCGACGATCGGAGGCTTCGGCCGCTCGCGCGCGACGCGGATCGCGGTCGAGCCCGACGAGGTCCAGCAGATGATGGTCGGCAGGTCGAGCGTCTCGGCGATCTGCCGCGCGGCATCCGCGATCGCGTCGCCCGCGGTCGCTTCAGGATCCGGGCGCTGGGCGGAAACGACGGCGCGATAGGTCGGGTCGCGCTCGACCTCCTCGCCGATCCGGTTCATGGTGGAGACCGCTTCGACCGGATATTTGCCCGCCGCCGATTCCGCCGACAGCATGATGGCGTCGGCGCCTTCGTAGACGGCGGTGGCGACGTCGGAGACTTCGGCCCGGGTCGGCACCGGCGCCTGGATCATCGATTCCAGCATCTGGGTCGCGATCACCACGGGCCGCCCGGCGCGGCGCGCCAGCCGCGTCATCTGCTTCTGCAGGCTCGGCACCCGCTCCAGCGGCAATTCGACCCCGAGATCGCCGCGCGCCACCATCAGCGCGTCGGAGACCTCGATGATGTCGGGCAGGCGGTCGATCGCCTGGGGCTTCTCGATCTTCGCCATCACCGAGGCGCGCCCCCGGATCATCTTCTTGGCCTCGATCACGTCCTCAGCGCGCTGCACGAAGGACAGCGCGATCCAGTCGACGCCGGTGGCGAGGGCCGCGTCGAGGTCGGCGCGGTCCTTCGGGGTCATCGCCGAGACCGGCAGATCGGTGTCCGGCAGGCTGACGCCCTTGCGATCCGACATCTTGCCGCCGATCACGACCCGGGTGACAGCCCGCTCGGGCGAGGTCTCCTCCGCAATCAGCCGCACCTTGCCGTCGTCGAGCAGCAAGGCGTGGCCGGGACGAAGGGCTGCAAGAATCTCCGGATGCGGCAATTGCACGCGGGTGGAATCGCCCGGCGTCTTGTCGGAATCGAGGGTGAAGCTCTGGCCGTTCTGCAACTGGATCGCGCCGTCGGCAAACGAGCCGAGCCTGAGCTTCGGGCCCTGGAGGTCGACCAGGATGCCGATTGGCCGGCCGTAGCTCGATTCGACGTTGCGAATGGTCGAAACCAGCTCCCGCATCTTGTCGTGCGGCGTGTGACTCATGTTGATGCGGAAGATATCGGCGCCGGCCTCGAACAGGCGGCGGATCATCGCGCTATCCGAGGAGGCGGGTCCGAGGGTCGCGAGGATCTTGATCCGGCGCAACCGCCTCATGGCTTGTTTCCGGGCGCTGCGGCCGGCGGCAGGCTTGGCGTGCCCGGGGCGGGGGCCGTCCCGGGCGCGGCGTTAGGCAGCCCCGGCACGTTGCCGCCTGGACCGACCGTGCCCGGGATGCCGGGAACGCGCTGCTGCGCCGGCTGCTCATTGGCGTCGGTCAGCTGCACCGTCCACGCCCGCTGCTCGCCGGTATCGACCTCGAAGAAGCCGGTGCGGTCGAAGCCGCGCGCCAGGCAATTGTCGGTTCCCTTGATGGTGAACTCCTTGTCGCGCGAGCACATGAAGGCCTGCCCCGACCATTCGCCGCCACGATCATAGTCGAGCGCATAGATGTAGTAGTAGCGAGCAACCAGTGAACCCTTCAACAACGTCTCGCAGCTCCGCGATGAAACATTCCACCAGCCTTCGGTCGTCCACCCCTCGGCATCCTTGTAGCCGAGCGCGATACCGACCCGGCTGGCGGTGTTGTTGCAGAGGCGAAAGTCCGCGAGCGCCGATCCGTTCCACAGCACGAGAACGGCAAAGGCCAAGCCGGGCAGCAGGGCGGAGCGCAGGTTTCGGTGGGGGGAACTGGTCGGGATCATCGCGCGAAGCTATATCAAATCATTGACGATTTCGCGTAGGCGGGTGTGTAGTGTCAACGGCCAAGGCGGCATTTTAATGCACAAGACCATTAAAGTTCCACGTCGGTCCAGCCCCCTGTTTGCGCTGCGATATGGCATTTTGCGCGCGAATGTCCACATTCCAGGCCATGCCGCCGATGACGAGATGACGATCCCATGACTATCGATAATGCGACGAAAACCGAACTCGAGGCAGCCGCCTTCCGCCGCCTGGTCGAGCATCTGAAGGCCCGCACCGACGTGCAGAACATCGACCTGATGAATCTGGCCGGCTTCTGCCGCAACTGCCTGTCCAATTGGCTGAAGGACGCGGCCGATGCCAAGGGCGTGCCGATGACCAAGGACGAAAGCCGCGAGGCCGTCTATGGCATGTCCTACGCGACCTGGAAGGCCAAATATCAGGCCGAGGCTTCCCCTGCGCAGACGGAAGCATTGAAGAAATCCCATCCGGGCCACTGACGCCCACCGTGCACAAGCGCGGTTGCCGTGATTCGCATGGCAAGCGGATTCTTCTCCCGCGCAACAAGGTGTGGGCGCGCTGTGGATGAGGCCGATGCTGCCTTGACCCGGACGGCGCGAAACTGAAGTGTCATTTTCACGACGCCGCGCATGACAGGCGCCAGCGTGCATCAATTCTCAAACAGTTTCATTCCAGGAGCAAGAGATGGCCACCTCCGCCGCCGCCGTCAAAGAGCAGGAAGCGCCGGCCACGCGCTTCGCGGTCGATCAGCTCAAATCCATCATCGAGCGCATCGAGCGGCTGGAGGAGGAGAAGAAGGCGATCTCGGACGACATTCGCGACGTCTATGCCGAGAGCAAGGGCAATGGTTACGACGTCAAGGCGCTGCGCACCATCGTGCGCCTGCGCAAGCAGGACCCCAACGAGCGCCAGGAAGAGGAGACGATCCTCGAAACCTACATGCAGGCCCTGGGGATGCTGTGATTTGGCCGCCGGCCTCGCGAACTCGCGGTGCCAGGGCTGTCGAGCTTCGTTACCGGGTTGAGCTCAGCGCATCGCCGCGCGCAGCTTGAACGTGACCGTCTCAAGCTTCGGCGTCGCCGATCCCGAGAAGTGATCGACCGAAAGGCCCATCATCGGATCATCGGCGAAACCCATGACAATGCTGGCCTGAGGCTTGACGAAGAACGCGCGCATCACGGTCAGGTCGGAATCGCCCAGCATCGTCACCGACATCGAGGTGGTCGCGCTCGGCGCCAACAGCTCGATGCGCAGCCAGACGTCGTTGCCTTTCGGCGAGGAGAGGCGGGTCGATGTCGCGACTCCGTCGCCCTGAACCCCCTTCGCGGCGACGGTATTGATCTCGTTTGCCGCCGCGAGGCGGGTTGTGGCCGGGCGCGCACTGCGTGGGATCGGCGCGGACGCCGCGACGATGTTGGCGTGATCGACCGGGGAGTTGGCCAGCGGGGCATAGGCCATCGCCTGGTAGAGGCTCGCGGTCGCCTTGGGGTCGGCTGATTCGGTCGCCTGCCTGGCGGTGATCGCCGCCAGCACCTGCGCCGGCGTCGCCTGATTCGGCGTGCCCGGATCGTTGCCCCAGGAGAAGCGGCTATTGATGATATCGGCCGGGGTCGGCGACGTCGCGTCAGTCGGCTTTTCCGCCATCAGCTGGCCGGCTTGCGGTTTGGGCTTCGCCTGCACGATCTGGGCGTCGGCGGAGGCGAGTTGAAGGGCGGGGGGTGCCGCGGGCTTGGCCCGCGGGGTCGGCACGGGAGCTACCGGCTTGCTGTCGGCGGGCTTGGCCGCGACGGCGGTCGTCACGGGCTCGTCATCGCCAGCCGACGCGGCGGCTTCGTCCTCGTCGTCATTCGATTTGCGTCCGAACAGCGACGCCAGCAATCCGCCGGGCTTGGAGAAGGTGGCGCCGTCGTCGCCATTGCCGCGCTTCTCGATCTCGGTCTTGGCGAGCTCGTAGCCCTTCAGCGGCGTGCCGTCGGAGGGGATGTGGACGGTGCGTTCGTCGGGGAACACCTTCACCAGTTGATCATGGGTCATCCGCGGCCAGTGGCGGATGTTGCCGGTGTCGAGATGGACGAAAGGCGAGCCCGAGGTCGGATAGAAGCCGACGCCGCCGCGTTGCAGCCTCAGGCCCGCAAAGCGGATCTGCTCCAGCGGCACGCCGGGGATGGAGAGATCCATGGCATGACCGAGCATGTGCTGGCTGAACCGCGCCACGCCGGAATGGGCGGAGCGGTGGCGGAGCATGGAGTTGGTGGAGGGACACCGATAGGCGGAGACGATCTGGATCGGCTCCTTGCCGTCGACGTCGCGATAGACCTCCCAGATGATATCGAAAAGATGGCGGTCCATCTCCGTCTGGTCCTGGCTGCGCCAGTCGCGGAGATAGTGATTGAGCTGCTTCAGCGCGTCCTCGTCATAGCGGCCATTGCGCTTGAAGGTGACGGTGAGGTCTTCGCCGGAATGGGTGTGGTGGAAGGAGAGGGTGCGAGTCTCGTTCTCGGCGGTGGCGTCGTGGACCGAGCCCGCGCCCATCAGCAGCAATAGCGACGCCAACCCAAAACAACACCCGGCCCTGAGGCCTGAGTTGGACGACGGCAGTCCGTGAAAATGGCGCGCGAAACCAGCCAGCAAGATGAGCCTACCCAGTCGACGAGCGGTCGAGGGTCCTTTCGCCAGTCCCACAACGCGCGAAAGAGACGACCGCTTTTCTAGATGCGGGATGGTTAACAGAGGTTATCATCCCGCCCCCAAGTTAGCGCGAAAAGTAATCCCCCAACTGTGGCAAAAAAGCGCCGGGGGCGCCTTTGCAGGGTGAATGGTTAACGTTAAACGGCCCCGCCGCGAGGCGAGGCCATTGTTTTTTCTACGAAATCCGTCTGAGCGGACGCCCTAGCGGGTGAATATCCGCCGTGGCTGCGGACGCCGGCCGATGGGGGCGGGGGGCGTCGGCGGCCCACCGAACAGCCGTTCGAAGAACGACGGCCCTCCCGACGAGAAGGACGAGGAGTTGTCGCTGGCGAAGTTGACGCCCGGTGGCAGGCCCGAGCCCGGCGGCCGCGAGTAGCTCGGCTGCGCGTGTGCGACCACGTTCTCCAGGTCCTTGCCGCGGGAGTTGCGGAGCATCGAGATCATCTCGGCATCGCGGCCGTAGACGTCCCTGCGAATTTGCAGCTTGCCGGCATCGTCCACGAACGCGGTCTGGTAGGTGATATTGACCGGGATCGGCGTCGGGAATTTGAGGTCGATCTCGCTCGAGCCGTACATCCCGCGGATCCTTTCCGGCGACCAGTGCTGGTTCGGCTCGGTGATGTTGAGCAACACGGCGGCGTACTGGTCCGGATACTGCACCCGCATGCAGCCATGGCTGTAGGCGCGCTCGCTCTTCTCGAACAGGTACTTGTCCGGGGTGTCGTGCTGATAGACCAGGAACTTGTTGGGGAAATTGAAGCGGACGCGGCCGAGCGCATTGGCCTCGCCCGGCGGCTGCGAGATGTGAATCGAGCCGTCGCGGGCGTGCTCGAGCCTGAGCCCCATCCGCTCCAGCACGGTCGGATCCTGCTGCAGAGCCGGCAGATATTCGTTGTAGATGATCGACGGCGGCACGTTCCAGGTCGGGTTGACCGTGATGAACTTCATCGTCTCGCTGAGCAGCGGGGTGGCGTGGATGCCCGGCTTTCCGGTCACCACGCGCGTGGTCCAGACCTGGGCGCCGTGCTGCATCACCTTCAGCGTGTAGTCCGGAATGTTCAGAATGACATAGGCGTCGCCGATCGCCGGCGAACCGAGGTCGCGCGGCAGCCAGCGCCAGCGTTCCATGTTGACGATCACGGTGTCGATCTGCTTGTCCCGCTTCGGGCTGTTGAGCGCTGCCACGGTGCGGTCGTCGAGCGCCCCGGTGGACTTCAGGTCGACGCCTTCCTGGAATCGCTCGACGGCGGCCGCGACCTTGGCGTCGTAATGGTCGTCGTCGGCGTTCTCGACGCCGAGCTTGGCGCGCAGTTGCGGCACCCGCGGATCCTGCATCACCGCCTCGGCCGGCTGCTTCTTGCGCGGCGGCGTGTATTTCAGCACAGGGCCCTTGTCGATCGTGACCACCGGGCCGCCGCTCTCGCCGCGGAGTTCGGCAAGCTTCTTCTTCAGCGCCTGGTACAGCTTCTGCGGCGGGTTGTAATGGTCGAGCGCAGCGGAGGCGTCCTTCGCGGTCGAGACGTTGGTCAAAACCTCGGTCGGATCGGTCGGATGCTCCGGATACTGGATGTCGGCGGAGACCTGCGACCAGTGCATCCGGCCGCTCTGCGCCTGGCGCGCATAGTCCAGCACGCTATTGGTCAGCCTGAGGTCGGCCTCGGCCAGCGCGTCCGGGGAGGTCGCGGCGGCGAAATCCGGTACGGGATAATCAGCGGCGTTGAGGCCGTCCGCGGCCGCGTCCTTGAGGCGGGCGATAGCGCCACGCGCGCTGTCGGTGAGGCCGCCGGCCTGGGTCCAGATCGGCGCGAAGTCACGTCCACCATAGAACTTGTCGACCGCGGTCTTCTCGGCCTTGCGGTCGAAATAGCGCAGCGGCTTGCCGGCCAGCAATTCCTTGATCTTGTCGGCGACGGGCTGATCGGCCGGCAGCACGTTGCTGGCAGCCTTGGCGGGCTCCTGCGCCGGCTCCTTGGCGATGTCCTTCGGCGGTTCTGCGGGGGCGGCGGCAGGAGCCATGGGCGCGGCGGCGGGAACGGCTGGTGCTGCCGCGGTATCGGTCTTGATCGTAAGGGCCTTGAACGTGTCGAGCGCGGGCGTGGCGGTGGTAACGTCGGCCGGCTTGCCGTCGGCCTTTGCCGGCGCGGCCGGCGAGCTATCCGCCTTGATGTCAGCCGCAGTCGGCGGCGGCACATTGGCGGGCTCCGGGCGCGGGATCGCTGCATCGATCGCCAATTCCGCGGCGCTCGAACGCGCATCATTCCCCTGCGCCATCGCCGAGGTCGCGGACACCGTGAGGAAGGTTGCCGCGACCGCCATCAGGACGCGCTCAAATCCGCCACGGTTGTTCAGACAGTCTCGCATAGTCGCACCCCTCGGGTGGTTAAAGTTGCCCCGGCGCGGGCCAGTTGAAATCAATACGTCTGTACGCCACGATTCATACACAGACGATATACATGCGTCGGTTTTGCGGCCAGCGCGACCCGGACCGCTCACGACAAACTGACACCGAAGGTACCCATTTGCGACCGATCCCGCGCTTGTGCCACGCGCCACCGCCTTTGTCTGTCACCGGCGCGCAACGGTTCATGTGTTCCGAAACCGCTGATCCACCTGGCTTTCTCGGTCTCGACCGCAGGACGTCCCGGTCGGTCGCTCACGGCGCTACTCGGCGCTCTCGATGCCGCCCGTGGTTGCATCCTGCGCAGCCGCCTCGTCGAGCTTCCGGTAAAGCGTGGAACGCCCGATCTTCAGCCGGCGGGCGACCTCCGACATCTGGCCGCGATAGTGCGAGATCGCGAAGCGGATGATCTCGTGCTCGAGCTCATCGAGGGGGCGGACCTCGCCGGACGGGGTCAGCACCGCCAGCGTTCCGTTGGCGGAGAGCGGGGCGATCGGAATCTCACTGCCTGAGACGACGGAGGGCGAGGCGAGATGCAGCGGAGCCGAGACGACCAGCGGCTCGGCCGTGCTCTCGGTGCCGATGGGTGATTGAGCCGAGACCAGCGGGAAGTCGGTCAGGCCGAGCTGGTCGCCGTCGCTGATGACGACCGCGCGATAGACCGCGTTCTCGAGCTGGCGGATGTTGCCCGGCCATTCGAGCTGGGTGAGATGGGCCATAGCCTCGCCGCTGATGCCGGTGATGGTGCGATTCTCCTCCGCGGCGAAGCGGGCGAGAAAGTGCCGCAAGAGATGTGGTATGTCCTCCCGGCGCGCGCGCAGCGGCGGCACCGTCAGCGGCAGCACGTGGAGGCGGTAGAACAGGTCCTCGCGGAAGTGGCCGCTCTTGACCCGATCGAGCAGCTTGCGGTTGGTCGCGGAGACGATGCGGACGTCGACCTTCACGGGCTTGCGCCCGCCGACCGCCTCCACCGCGCCTTCCTGCAGTGCGCGCAGCAGCTTGACCTGGGCGGTCAGCGGCAGCTCGGAGACCTCGTCCAGGAACAGCGTCCCGCCGGAAGCTTCGACGAACTTGCCCATGTGGCGTTCGGTCGCGCCGGTGAACGCGCCCTTCTCGTGACCGAACAGGATCGACTCCACGAGGTTGTCCGGAATCGCGCCGCAATTGACCGCCACGAACGGTTTCGCGCGTCGCTCGCCGCTGCCATGGATGGCGCGGGCGAACAATTCCTTGCCGACGCCGGACTCGCCTTCGATCAGCACCGGAATGGCGGAGGCGGCCGCCTTGCGCGCGGTGCGCATGACCTGCGCCATCGCCTCGCTGCGGGTGATGATGTCGGAGAAGGTCAGCCGGCCTTCGCGGCTGTGGCGGATGCGCTGCAACTCGCCCTTCAGCGCCGAGGTGTTGAGCGCGTTGCGCAGCGAGACCTGCAACCGCTCCATGCCGACCGGCTTCACCACGAAATCCTGGGCGCCGGCGCGCATCGCGGAGACGACATTGTCGATGCCGCCATGGGCGGTCTGCACGATCACGGGAATATCGACGCCGGCCTCGCGAAGCCTCGCCAGCACGCCCATGCCGTCGAGGCCCGGCATCACGAGGTCGAGCACGACCGCGTCGACCGTCGCCCCGTCCGGCCCGGTCAGCATGGCGATCGCGGCATCGCCGCTGTCGACGGCGATCGATTCGTAGCCGCATTTCTGCACCATGTTCTCGACCAGGCGACGCTGGATCGGATCATCATCGACGATCAAAATGCTCGCAGCCATGGCGTATTTCCCGTACTCCGACTATCTGTCTCGAATCGGGGCACTGTCGCCGATGCCGATTAACGCACTCTTAAACCTTGCCGTCCCGCCCAACGTCCGCTCCCGTTGAACCCAGGTTTTGAACAAGATGACTTCGCGCGCCACGTCCGCCCTCCGCAAGCCGAAGCCGGCCGGCAAGAAATCAGCCGGCAAGTCGAAAAGCCCGGGCGAGGGCGGCAGGCTGCCGGAATGGAATCTCGCCGATCTCTATTCCGGCATCGATGCGCCCGAGGTCGCGAGCGACCTTGCGAAGATGGATGCGGAATGCGTCGCGTTTGAGACCGACTACAAGGGCAAGCTCGCCGACTACACGGCACGCGAGGAGGGCGGCGCGTGGCTGGCCGAGGCGGTGAGGCGCTACGAGGCGATCGACGACCTCGCCGGCCGGCTCGGTTCCTATGCGGGCCTGGTCCACGCCGGCGACAGCCTCGATCCCGGGATCTCGAAGTTCTATGGCGACGTGTCCGAGCGCCTGACGGCGGCCTCGACCCATCTGCTGTTCTTCGCGCTGGAGCTCAACCGCATCGACGACGCCGTGATCGCGCGCGCGATGCAGGCGCCGGCGCTGGATCACTACCGCCCCTGGATCGAGGATCTGCGCAAGGACAGGCCCTACCAGCTCGAGGACCGGGTCGAGCAGCTCTTCCACGAAAAGGCGCAGACCGGCTATTCGGCCTGGAACCGGCTGTTCGACCAGACCATCTCGACCCTGCGGTTCAAGGTGTCAGGCAAGGAGCTCGCGATCGAGCCGACGCTCAACCTGCTGCAGGACCGCGACGGGGCGAAGCGCAAGGCGGCGGCCGAAGCGCTCGCCAAGACCTTCAAGTCCAATGAGCGGACCTTCGCGCTCGTCACCAACACGCTGGCGAAGGACAAGGACATCTCCGACCGCTGGCGCGGCTTCCAGGACGTGGCGGATTCGCGCCACCTCAACAACCGCGTCGAGCGCGAGGTCGTGGACGCGCTGGTGGCCTCCGTGCGCGCGGCCTATCCGCGGCTGTCGCACCGCTACTATCGGCTGAAGGCCGGCTGGTTCAAAAAGAAGAAGCTCCCGCACTGGGACCGCAACGCGCCGCTGCCGTTCGCCGCGACCGGCGTGATCGCCTGGCCGGAAGCCCGCAGCATGGTGCTGACCGCCTATCGCGGCTTCTCGGCGGAGATGGCCGAGATCGCCGAGCGTTTCTTCACCGACCGCTGGATCGATGCGCCGGTCAGGCCTGGCAAGGCGCCGGGCGCATTCTCGCACCCGACCACGCCGTCGGCGCATCCCTATGTGCTGATGAACTACCAGGGCAAGCCGCGCGACGTGATGACGCTGGCCCATGAGCTCGGCCACGGCGTCCACCAGGTGTTGGCGGCCAGAAACGGCGCGCTGATGGCGCCGACGCCGCTGACGCTGGCGGAGACTGCGAGCGTGTTCGGCGAGATGCTGACCTTCAGGCGGCTCTTGTCCGAGACCAGAAGCGCGAAGCAGCGCCAGGCGCTGCTCGCCGGCAAGGTCGAGGACATGATCAACACGGTGGTGCGCCAGATCGCGTTCTACGCCTTCGAGCGCGCGGTGCACACCGAGCGCAAGAACGGCGAGTTGACCGCCGAGCGGATCGGCCAGCTCTGGCTCTCGGTGCAGGGCGAGAGCTTGGGTCCTGCGATCGAGATCAAGCCGGGCTACGAGAACTTCTGGATGTACATCCCGCATTTCATCCATTCCCCGTTCTACGTCTACGCCTATGCGTTCGGGGATTGCCTCGTGAACTCGCTCTATGCGGTCTATGAGCGCGCGGCGGAGGGGTTCGCGGAGCGCTACCTCGCGATGCTGTCGGCGGGCGGCACCAAGCACTATTCGGAATTGCTGAAGCCGTTCGGGCTCGACGCCAAGGATCCGAAGTTCTGGGACGGCGGGCTGTCGGTCGTCTCCGGCATGATCGACGAATTGGAGGCCATGGGCTGAGCTTAAGACCCCGACGATCGGCCGTCCAAATGACCCGATAGGGATGCTGCGGGGGGAGGGTGGCGTTGCCCTGTCGCCGGCTTTGCGCTAATTCACGCGACAATCGATCATCGACTGGGGACGACCATGGCAGAGCACAGCGAAGTGGCCTACACGACCGCGGACGGCAACGACTACCCCGCGCACGAAGCAACCTATGAGGGCTTCATCAAGCTCGTGAAATACGGAACGGGCACGGTCGTCATCATTCTGATCCTGATGGCGATCTTCCTGACCTGATCGATCCCTTGATCGTGCAGCGCTGCCGCGCGACGCCTGAATTTCGCCCAAACGCCGGGCACATACCCGGTGTCCATCCCCGCGGAAACAGCGCCAGCCTGGTCACGCGCGCACTCTGCTCGCCGGAGGCCTCATGAAGATTGCCGTCGCCAAGGAAATCGATCCGTCCGAACCACGGGTGGCGGCGTCGCCCGACACCGTGAAGAAGTTCAAGGCGCTCGGCGTCGATGTCGCGGTCGAGCCGGGCGCGGGCCTCAAGTCGGGCCTGCCGGACTCCGAATTTACCGCTGCCGGAGCGACCGTCGCCGCCGACGCGGTCAAGGACGCCGAGATCGTCATCAAGGTGAAGCGGCCGGAGGCGTCCGAGCTCGCCAATTACAAGCGTGGCGCGCTGGTGATCGCGATCATGGACCCCTACGGCCATGATGCGGCGCTGAAGACCATGGCCGATGCCGGCGTCTCCGCCTTCGCGATGGAGCTGATGCCGCGCATCACCCGGGCCCAGGTGATGGACGTGCTGTCGAGCCAGGCCAATCTCGCCGGCTATCGCGCCGTGATCGAGGCCGCGGAAGCCTTCGGCCGCGCCTTTCCGATGATGATGACGGCGGCAGGCACCGTTCCGGCTGCCAAGGTGTTCGTGATGGGCGTCGGCGTCGCCGGCTTGCAGGCCATTGCAACCGCGCGGCGGCTGGGCGCGGTCGTCACCGCGACCGACGTGCGGCCCGCGGTGAAGGAGCAGGTGGAGAGCCTTGGCGCAAAATTCCTCGCCGTCGAGGACGAGGAGTTCAAGCAGGCCGAGACCGCCGGCGGCTACGCCAAGGAGATGTCGAAGGAGTATCAGGCCAAGCAGGCGGCGTTGACGGCCGAGCACATCAAGAAACAGGACGTCATCATCACCACCGCCCTGATTCCGGGCCGGCCGGCGCCGCGGCTGGTCTCGCTCGACATGGTCAGGACGATGAAGCCCGGCTCGGTGCTGGTCGACCTCGCGGTCGAGCGCGGCGGCAATGTCGAGGGCGTCAGGAGCGGCGAGACCACCGAGGTCGACGGTGTCAAGATCGTCGGCTTCCCGAACCTCGCCGGCCGCGTCGCGGCCTCGGCCTCCGGCCTCTATGCCCGCAACCTGCTGTCGTTCATCGAGACGCTGGTCGACAAGCAGACCAAGGCGCTGGCGGTGAACTGGGACGACGAGCTGGTCAAGGCCACCGCATTGACCAGGGACGGCGCGGTGATCCATCCGAACTTCCAGCCGAAGGCGTAAAGGAGACAAGCCATGGAGCACGTTGCCCAAGTCGTCGATCCCTTCGTCTTCCGGCTGTCGATCTTCGTGCTCGCGGTGTTCGTGGGCTATTTCGTGGTGTGGTCGGTGACGCCGGCGCTGCACACGCCGCTGATGTCGGTGACCAACGCGATCTCCTCGGTGATCGTGGTCGGCGCGCTGCTCGCGGTCGGCGTCGGCATGATCTCGTCGGGCAGTGCCTGGGCGCGCGGCTTCGGCTTCGTCGCGCTGATCTTCGCCTGCGTGAACATTTTCGGCGGCTTCCTGGTCACCCAGCGCATGCTTGCGATGTACAAGAAGAAGACGAAGTGAGCGCGCGCTCAGGATGACGGGAAACATGAGGGCCTGAGATGAACGCCAATCTGTCTGCACTGCTCTATCTCGTCGCGGGGGTGCTGTTCATCCTGTCGCTGCGCGGCTTGTCGAGCCCGGCCTCCAGCCGCCGCGGCAACCTGCTCGGCATGGCCGGCATGGCGATCGCGGTCGCGACCACGCTGGCGAGCCATCCGCCGGCGGACGGCATCGCCTGGCTGCTCGTGATTCTCGGCGTCGCGATCGGCGGGACGATCGGCGCGGTGATCGCCCGCCGCGTGCCGATGACCTCGATGCCCGAGCTGGTCGCCGCCTTCCATTCGCTGGTCGGCATGGCCGCGGTGCTGGTCGCGGCCGGCGCGTTCTACGCGCCCGAGGCCTTCGACATCGGCACGCCCGGCGATATCCATCCGCAGAGCCTGGTCGAGATGTCGCTCGGCGTCGCCATCGGCGCCCTGACCTTCACCGGCTCGGTGATCGCGTTCCTGAAGCTCTCCGCCCGGATGAGCGGCGCGCCGATCATCCTGCCGGCGCGGCATGTCATCAACATCGTGCTCGCCATCGCGCTCGTCGTGTTCATCGTCGGCCTGGTGCTGACCGGCAGCGCGATCGACTTCTGGCTGATCACGATCATCGCACTGGCGCTCGGCGTGCTGATGATCATCCCGATCGGCGGCGCCGACATGCCGGTCGTGATCTCGATGCTCAATTCCTATTCCGGCTGGGCCGCCGCCGGCATCGGCTTCACGCTCGGCAATTCGGCCTTGATCATCACCGGCGCGCTGGTCGGCTCGTCGGGCGCGATTCTGTCCTACATCATGTGCCACGCGATGAACCGCTCCTTCATCTCGGTCATCCTTGGCGGCTTCGGCGGCGAGACCGCCGCGGCCGCCGGCGGCACCGGCGAGGCGCGGCCCGTAAAGCTCGGCTCGGCGGACGACGCGGCCTTCATCATGAAGAATGCGCAGAAGGTGATCATCGTGCCCGGCTACGGCATGGCGGTGGCGCAGGCCCAGCACGCGCTGCGCGAGATGGCCGACAACCTCAAGAAGGAGGGGGTCGAGGTCAAATACGCCATTCATCCGGTGGCGGGCCGCATGCCCGGCCACATGAATGTGCTGCTGGCCGAGGCCAACGTGCCCTATGACGAGGTGTTCGAGCTGGAGGACATCAATTCCGAGTTCGCGCAGGCCGACGTCGCCTTCGTGATCGGCGCCAACGACGTCACCAACCCGGCCGCCGAAGAGGACAAGTCCTCGCCGATCTACGGCATGCCGGTGCTGCAGGTCTGGAAAGCCGGCACCGTGATGTTCATCAAGCGCTCGCTGGCCTCCGGTTACGCCGGCATCGACAATCCCTTGTTCTATCGCGATAACACCATGATGCTGTTGGGCGACGCGAAGAAGATGACCGAGAGCATCGTCAAGGGGATGTGAGCCCGTGGTGCTGAACAGGGAGTGGCATCGGCTCCATCGCATGCCGCCCAGGGCGACGCGGCAGCAGCGCGTCCAATGGCACGCCGCGCATGCGTCGGCCTGTGGCTGCCGCGCCATCCCGGAGAGCATCAGGAAAGAGATCGAAGCGCTGATCAAGAGCCGCAAGCGATAGGCGCACGGATGCCGGCCATGCACCCATGATCGTGCTGAAATGGCTCCTCGGTCTTGCCGCGCTCGGCTATTTCGGCGCCTTGGTCACGCTTTACCTGACCCAGCGCACGATCCTCTATCCCGTCCCGACCACCTTGCGCACGGCGCCCGGAGCCGCCGGCCTCCCGCAGGCCGAGGAACATGTGCTCACGACCTCGGATGGCGAGCGGGTGATCGTCTGGCACGTCGCGGCCCGGCCGGGCCATCACGTGGTGCTGTATTTCCACGGCAATGGTGACGCGCTGGCCTACCTGGTCGGCCGCTTTCGCGCCATCACGGCTGACGGCACCGGGCTCCTCGCACTTGCCTATCGCGGCTATGCGGGCTCGAGCGGCAGCCCGAGCGAGAAAGGCCTGCTCGCCGATGCGGAGGCGGCCTATGCCTTCGCCGCGGCGCTGTACGAGCCGCGACGCCTCGTGCCCTGGGGCCATTCACTCGGCACCGGTCCGGCGGTTGCGACCGCCGCGCGCCATCCGGTCGGCGGTTTGATCCTCGAGGCGCCCTACACCTCGATCGCGGACGTCGGCGCTGCCGCCTTTCCCTTTTTCCCGGTGCGCTATCTCGTCAGGGACCGGTTTCCGTCCGATGAGTGGATCGCAGGGGTCACGGCGCCCGTGCTGGTCATGCACGGGGCCCGCGATCAGACCATCCCGCTTCCCTTCGGCGAGCGGCTGTTTGCGCTGGCGCATGAGCCCAAGCAGTTCGTGCGCTTCGACCAGGGCGGCCACAACGACCTCGGCAATTTCGGCGCGCACGAAGCGGCGCGACAATTCATCGACGCCTTGAAGGATTGACGGCCGGGCAGGGCGGACCGGCCATGCGGTTCGGCCATCGCTCACATGGTGTAAGCCGGGCGGACGCGGCCCTCAAATCGGTCTCAACCGTTCCCGCAGCTCATCGGTGGAAATGCGCTGCTCCCAATAATCGAGCAGCACAGCGCGGTTGAGCTCGATGAACGCTTGCACTTGCCTGAGCAGCCCTGAAGAAACATGGCCCGCCACCGCCGTACCTTCGAACGTAACGGACGCCGTCTCACCATCGGCCCTGAAATGCGTGGGCGGATTGACTGCCAACTTGAGGCGCGGGCCACGCCGCACACCGGCCTTCGTTGAAATGAAAACCGTGTTGTGAATCCCGGTCACCGTACTGGTAAAAGAAACCATCTCGCCAAGCATCTCCTCCTCGGCCAAAGCATCGGCCAAGGCCGCAGCGGCGCCGTAGTCGAAATCAGGCATCCCGGCGCGCAGCGCCCGCAGAAACTCGGCGGGATCGGCGATCACCTCGGCGGCAGAAGATGGAATGGTTACAGTCGCGGTCATACGAATACCATGGGGCCGAGGGCGAACCGTTGCAAGCTCAATCCCGTCCCACCGATGGCGCAGTCAAAGCCGGGGGATCGGCCATGCGGTTCAGCCACGGTTCACATGGGGGGTCGCCAATCTCGGTTCATGGTATTCGTCCCCTGATCAGAGGAGTCGGAGACGAGCCGCCATGCTGAGCGCCAGGTCCGAGGTCCAGGTGGATACCCCCGAAGTCCGCGTCACCGAATGGCGGCTGGCGCCGGGGAGCGCCACTGGGCATCATATCCACGAGATGGATTACGTGATCGTTCCCGTCACCGCTGGCGAAATGACCATCGTGGCGCCGGACGGCGCGCGCTCCAAGGCCCAGCTCGGGGTCGGGAAGTCCTATTTCCGCAAGGCGGGCGTCGAGCATGACGTGCTCAACGAGACCGGGTCCGAGATCGTTTTCCTGGAGATTGAGCTGAAGCCGTAAAGCCCTCGTTTACTGGATTAATTTAGCGTTTACTCAACTACCGGCGAACGGTCGCCCTTAATGCGCCGCAAAGTTCCCGGAAAAAGCTGCGGCGGGAGTGGTCAGAATGCTGAATTATCTGAAGAAATTCACATTGGAGATTCTGCCGTCGCTGGCCGCGACCGTCCTCGGCGCCTACATCGTCAACCACTACATCAACAGGCCCGATACGCCTCCCGCCGTGACGGTGTCGCCGGCCGACACCAAGCCATCGGCAGACGCCGACCCTGCCCATGCGCCGGCCCCCGGTGTCACCGCCAAGGGCATCTCCGAGCGCGCCATGCTGGAGAACCGCGCCGCCGAGAAGCCGGCCGAGGTCAAGCCTGCGGATGTGCGGGTCATCGATCTGAACACCAAGGGCGAGAAGCCTGCGGAGGCAGCCAGCACCCCGGCCGAGCCGCGCCGCAACCCGCCTGCATCGCGCGAGAAGGAAAAGGCGGTTGCGAAGGCGACGCCTGCGCTGGCCGTCACGACCCCGCCGGCGGAAGCTGCTGCCTCGCCCGACGCCAATGATCTGGCCCGCGCCGCGATCGAGCGGCTGCGTGCGAGCGGCGACCACGCCTCGCATCAGGAGGCCGCCCACCTTCAGGACCCGCCACACGCGTCCGAAGCACCGCGGACCGCGGCCGTCCAGACCCTGCGGCCACTGCCGCCTCCGATCACGGTCGGACCGACCGGGGAGAGCGAGGCGACTGCGGCCAACCCGCCCTATACCGCCTCGGTTCAGCCCGCTGATCCGAACCGCCCGATTCCTCCGGCGGAAATTCCGCCGCCGCCGCGCCCGCTCGCCCATCTGCGTAACGAGGCGGCGAATGCCGTGTCGCGGACCAAGACGGTCACCGAGGACATGTTCACCGCGGCCAAGTCGATGTTCCAGGCGGTCATTCCCGGCCGCAACACCGACCAGAGCAATGCCGGCTCGCAGCAATTCACCGATTAGCGCTGGGCCGCCGCTTGTGGTGCAGCCGCCCCACCAGCGCCTTTTCGAGCGAAGTGGATACCGGTTCGCGTGAGAAAACGCGTCAAAACAAACAAGCTGGAGCTTCCGTTCCGATTCCATCGGAACGGAAAAAGCTCTAGTTGCGGGGCATATTTCTTTCCGGATCCGGCTGCCGCCGTTGCGCCGTCAGGTCGTAACTCGGACGCGCCCGGCCGCCTACTCGCGCGAGCCCGGCTTGCGCCGCTTCGTCGCGCGGCCGCAGGTTGACGGCGCGGCTGTAGGAGACGGCGGCCTTGGCCTTGTCACCGAGCCGTTCATAGGCCTGGCCCCGTGCGATCCAGGTCTGGACGTTCTGCGGCCCGTCCTGCACCGCCTCGTCGAGGTCTGCGGCGGCCTCCCTGGCCCTGTCGAGCGCAAGATAGCTCTGCGCGCGCGCCAGCAGCGGTTCGGCGTGCTGCGGCACCAGCCCGCTCGCCGTGGTGAAGTCGGCGATCGCATTCAAGTGCTGCCCCTCGCTCTGGTAGAGCAGTCCGCGGTTGTAGTAGGCCTCGGCATCGTCGGGGGCGAGGACGATGGCCTCGTTGAAATCCTCGAGCGCCTGCACGGGCTCGCCACGGGCCCCGTGGACGAGGCCGCGGCCGAGATGGGCGGCGGCGTCCCCGGCGTCGAGCGCGATCGCGTGCTCGTAGTCGGCCATCGCCTGGTCGAGGTGTGCGGCCTCCCAATGCAGCTTGCCGCGATTGGCATAGGCTTTGCCGAAATTGGCGTCGAGGCTGATCGCCTTGTCGAAATCGGCCATCGCCTCATCGGTCTTGCCGGCCTGGGCGAGCAGCATCCCGCGCCTGTTGTAGGCGCGCGGATCGTCGGGGTTGCTCCTGATGGTCTCGGTGAGCGAGGCGATATTGCGGGGGGAGGCCGGCTTGGCCGGTTCGGCCTCTGGCGACGAGGACGGCGTCAGCGATCCCAGGTTGATCGAGCAGCCGGACAACAGAAGGGAGATCAAGACAACGGAAACGCAGGCCCGTCCGCTGCGGCGCGAAGCTCTGAAGGAAGGTGGCAAGACCAGCATGGCCATCGATGCGAAGCACGCGCGCGCGGAGCCCATTCGTACCCCGGCACATCGCAAAATGCAGCCAGCAAAATGATTACGCGGACCTGACGGTCCGCGTTGGTCAATCCCGGTTGGAGGAGATTCGGCTCAGCGTGGGCCGCGCGGGCCTGCGCCGGGGCCACCGCGTCCGCCGGCCGCGCCGCGATCACCGGCCGCGCCTGCGCCGAACGCCGGCTTCGGCTTCATCGGCAACAGCCCCTCACGCTGCAATTTCTTGCGTGCGAGCTTGCGCGCACGGCGCACGGCTTCGGCCTTTTCGCGGGCCTTCTTCTCGGAGGGCTTCTCGTAATGGCCGCGGAGTTTCATCTCGCGGAAGATGCCCTCGCGCTGCATCTTCTTCTTCAGCGCCTTGAGGGCTTGATCGACATTGTTGTCGCGGACGAGAACCTGCACGCGGTATCCTCTTTGTCAGTAGATCAGATGAAATCGGGTAAAGCGAAGGGTGGCGGAAAAGCCCCGCCCTTGGCCTGAGCGCGCGATGTATCAGACAATGATGGAATTGTCCACCGGTCCGGCGTGATTTCGCAGGTGGCTCGGGCCGGCCGGCTCGGGGGCTCCTATGCGGGATCGGATCTCCCGCCCGGCGCCCGCTCGACCCGGGTCACGTGGCCCATCTTCCGGCCGGAGCGGGACGTGCCCTTGCCATAGAGGTGCACGGTCGCGCCCGGAACGGTCAGCCAGCGCTCATAGTCCTTGATCTCGTCGCCGATCAGGTTGGTCATGGTGACATGGCCGTGACGGACGGGCTTGCCGAGCGGCCAGCCGGCAATCGCGCGGATATGCTGCTCGAATTGCGAGATCGAGGCCCCATCCAGCGTCCAATGTCCGGAATTGTGGACCCGCGGTGCGATCTCGTTGACCAGAACTTTTCGCCCGCCGGCATCGGCCAGCACGAACATCTCGACCGCGAGTACACCGACATAGTCGAGCGCGCCGGCGATGCGCCCGGCGATCGAACGGGCCTCATCGGCCAGTTCCGGTGGGATCGCGGCCGGAGCGCGGGATATCTTGAGGATATGGTCGCGGTGCTCGTTCTCGGTGACGTCGAAACATTCGACCTGGCCGTCAGCCGAGCGCGCGGCGATCACCGAGATTTCGCGCTCGAACGGCACGAAAGCCTCGAGGATTGCCGAGTTGGTGCCGAGCTCGGTCCAGACACGCTCGATGTCGTCGCCCCCGCGCAGCATGGCCTGACCCTTGCCGTCGTAGCCGAAGCGGCGCGTCTTCACCACGGCTGGCAGCCCGATCCGCGCGGCCGCCGCCCGCAGGCCCGCAGCCGAGGCGACGTCGGCGTAGTCGGCGGTGCCGATGCCGAGCTTTCCGATGAACTCCTTTTCCGCCAGCCGATCCTGGGTGGTCTCCAGGATCTTGCGGTCGGGGAGCACCGGCCGCCGCGCGCCGAGGATCATCGCGGCCGCTGATGGAACATTCTCGAATTCGTAGGTAATGATATCGACGTCATTGGCGAACAGTTCCAGCGCCTCGACATCGGCATATTCGGCGCAGGTCGCGTGCTGCACCACATCGAAGGCGGCCGAATCAGGGTCCGGCGCGAAGACCTGGCAGCGCAGCCCAAGCCGCGCCGCCGCCATCGCGAGCATCCGGCCCAACTGTCCGCCGCCGAGGATTCCGATGGTGTCACCCGGCTTCAGCGTCACCTTGCCGTTGGCCTTCACTCTGGTCGCTCCTTGACCGCGTCGGTCTGCTGCTGGCGCCAGGCGGCAAGCCGGCCTGCGAGCGCGGTATCGTTCAGCGCCAGCACGGCGGCCGCGAGCAGCGCGGCGTTGATGGCGCCGGCCTTGCCGATTGCGAGCGTGCCGACCGGCACGCCCGCGGGCATCTGAACGATGGAATAGAGCGAATCGACGCCCGCCAGCGCCCTGGACTCGACGGGAACGCCGAACACCGGAAGCTCGGTCAGCGACGCCGTCATGCCCGGCAGGTGCGCCGCCCCGCCGGCGCCTGCGATGATCACCTTGAAGCCCGCCGCCTTGGCGCCCTTGGCGAAGGCGAACAGCCGTTCCGGGGTGCGATGGGCGGAGACGATGCGCTTTTCGCAGGGTATGCCGAGTTCGGCGAGCGTCGCCGCGGTGTGGCGCAGGGTCTCCCAGTCGGACTGGCTTCCCATGATGATGGCGACAGAGGCGGTCATGAGCTCAATTCTTCCCGGCAATCCAGGAACATGCCTGGATTATAAGTGCGCCCCTGATGGCGGCAAGGCATGCCGAGGAAGCGGGAATGCACTATCCTGTCTTGGTGAATCGCAGCAAGCCTTGCAAGGCAGACCGGTCGATAAAATCAGGCCGCGGAGGGAAAACGGCGTGGATGCGAGATGGCAGGGGCCATGAAGAAGAAAGTCCGGGCGGCCGCGCGAGGGGCCGCGAATTCTCGCAACAGCCGGCTCGCGCCGCGTAAATCCGTACCGTCCCAGCCATCACCGCCGGACAGTGCCAAGACCTCTACCAAGGCTCCGGGCAAAGTCTCCGACAAGACCATCATTCGCCGGCTGTACACCAAGCTGGCGGTCGCCCGGGCGCAGATCGAGCTATTGCAGCTGGTCGCCGATACCGACTTTCTGCTGGACATTCCGAACCGGCGCGGTTTCGAGCGCGAGCTCGACCGCGCCATCGCCTACATCAAGCGGTATCATGCGAGCGGCGCCCTGGTCGTTCTCGACGTCGACCGCCTGAAGCCGATCAACGACGCCTTCGGGCATGCCGCGGGCGACCAGGTGCTGAAGGGGATCGCAGCCACGATCATGAGGCAGGTACGAGCCTCCGACGTGGTTGGGCGGCTCGGCGGCGACGAGTTCGCCGTGCTGCTGTGGAACCTCAGCGAAACCGATGCGCGGGCGAAGGCTGCCGCCCTGGAGCAGTCGATCGATCAGCTCACCTTCATCTTCGATGGCAGGAGGGTGGCCACCGGCGCGTCCGCCGGTGTCGCCATCCTGGATGCGCAGGCCGAGGCCGCCCGCATGCTGGAGCGGGCCGACAGCGCGATGTATGTGCGCAAGGCGCAGCGGCGGCACGAGCGGCGCGCCGCGGACGGGTAGCTTAGAGCCCGCCGATGTCCTCCGGCACCTGACCGAATTTCCTGAGCAGCCTTGCCTCGCTGAACTCGCCGATCATCGGGTCGCCGGTGCGGCTGAAGGCCACGGCGCCGACATGCCCCGCCATCCGCGCCAGCATCTCCGCGCGTCTGAGGGCGGTCGCCTGGCTGTGACATTCCTCGGCGGTGCCGGCGACCGGCGCACCGGTGTCGTCCTGAAGGAACGGCATCGCGACATAGTAGGTGATGTCGGTCATGGCTGTGCTCCGTTCATGCCGCGTCGCTTGCCGCGTCCGCGAGTGCGTTCGAGCTTGGGATGCAGCCGGATGCAACCGCCGCCTGCAACTCGGCGAGCTCCGCTTCGAGATATTCGTTGGCCATGATCAGCGCCTTGATGGTGCTGCGCAGATTGCCGTCGCACATGGCGATTGCCTGGTCGCAGGCGCGCTCGTAATGGCTGTGGTCGAACGAGGGTGTGGACATGACGGGTCCCCGAAGCTGGTGATGAAGGCCGAGAGGACGAATGTTCTTATTTTGTTCTCAAAGAGTCAAGGGTGTTTCGCCGGAAATCGGGAAATCCGCAGCACGTCCGAATGGACCCGGAGCGCATTCCCGAACGAGGAGCAAGTGAACCGCCACGCCGTCCCCTGCCTGCCCGCGGCTGCGACATAGCGCCGCCCGTTCGCGTATCAGGCGATGATGTCCGGGGTGATCTGGTCCTCGATGAAGGCGATGCGGTCGCGCAGCGCCAGCTTGCGCTTCTTCAACCGTTGCAACCGCAACAAATCCGGAGCCGGCGATTGATGCAATGCATCGATCGCCGCGTCGAGATCGCGGTGCTCTTGCTGCAGCCGGGCCAGCTCAGCATGAAGTTCGCGCTCATCCTCGTTGGTCATGATGTAGTTTAGCTGAAAAACGCGATGAGATTGCGAATGGTTGTGAAAAGCTGTGGGAAATATCGTCCTTGGCGGGCTGCTCCGCAAGCCGGCAAAATCGCGCTCCATGCAAGAGGTTAGGCGGCTTACGAAGTTCGAGTTAGTAAGGCCGGCGCGAGAAGTCGATTCTACTCACGCTTCGTTACACATGTGGTTTCAAATATGAACTTGTGCTTCTTCCGAACCCATCGACAGTTCAAGTAACTCGTGTACACTCCGCGATCGTGTCGAATCTGAGGTTCAATCCTACCGAGGAGGTTTCGAATGGCAATTCAGGCACATCTCGTTGAATTGGAGCGGAAACACAAGTCGCTCGAGAACGAGCTTCACGAAGCCCTTCTGCACCTTTCAACGGACGACCTGGAAATAGCCGAGTTGAAGCGCCGAAAGTTGATGGTGAAGGACGAGATCGAGCGGTTGAAGCATTCGATCGACAATACGCTGCACTAGCGAAACGCTGCACTAGCGAACATTGCTCCTGCCGGCGCGGATGGACGAACCGTGCCCATCCTCGCCGACGGAAGATCTCAAAATCCAGTTGTTCGGCTGCGCCAGTCGCGCCACCGGACGGATTTGCCAGCCGACAGATCATACGCCCGCGAGCTCGCCGACATGATCGGCGATCGCGAGTGATGACGTCAGCCCGGGCGACTCGATTCCGAACAGATTGATCAAGCCGTCGACGCCATGGTCGCGCGGACCCTGGATCATGAAATCCTGCGAGGCGATGGCCGGCGGCACGATCTTGGGCCGCATGCCGGAATAGCTCGGCATCAGCGCGCCGTCGGGCAGCGCGGGCCAGTATTTCCGGATCGCCGGATAGAACCGTTCCGATCGCGCCGGGTCCACCGTGTAGTCGATGTGGTCGACCCATTCGACGTCGGGCCCGAAGCGCGCCTGCCCCGCCAGGTCGAGGGTGAGGT